>NZ_JACGMO010000181.1:0-10187 GCF_015354745.1 Micromonospora sp. S-DT3-3-22 | reverse complement strand
CGAGCACCCGGTCCGGGTCGGGCAGCGCCCGGTAGCGGACCCGCCCGTCGGCGAGCACGAACGCCCCGACGGCCCGCCCGTCGCGGGTCACCGGCACCAGCGCGGCGGCCGGTGAACCGGGCAGCGCCAGCACCGGCCCCACCGGCCCGGCCGTCGTCGGCCCGGTCGCCTCCACCGGGGTACGTGGCACCGGCGACGGGCCCAGCGTGGCGGGTCCGGTCGGGTTGAAGATCGCGGTCATGGTGCTGCCTCCTTATCGACTGTCGGACGTGCCGGTGCCGGCGGCGACGGCGGCCCGGCCCGCCGCGAGCCGGGCGACCGGCACCCGGTACGGCGAGCACGAGACGTAGTCCAGGCCGGCGTCGGCGAAGAACGCCACCGAGTCGGGGTCGCCGCCGTGCTCGCCGCACACCCCGACGGTCAACTCCGGGCGGGTGGCCCGCCCCTGCGCCACGGCCAGCCGCACGAGCTGACCCACCCCGGCGGTGTCGAGGCGCTCGAACGGCGACACCTCGAAGATCCCCCGCTCCAGGTACGCCCCGAAGAACGACCCCTCCACGTCGTCGCGGGAGAACGCCCAGGTGAGCTGGGTCAGGTCGTTGGTGCCGAAGGAGAAGAACCGCGCCTGGGTGGCGATCTCCCCGGCGGTGAGCGCCGCCCGGGGCACCTCGATCATCGTGCCGATCGGCACGGCCGGCGCGTCGGGCACCGTGGCGAGCACCCGCTCGGCCTCCGCCCGGACGACGGCCAGTTCCCGCACGTCACCCACCAGCGGCACCATGATCTCCGGTCGGGGGTCGCCGCCGTCGCGGACCCGCTGCGCCGCCGCCTCGGCCACCGCCCGCACCTGCATGGCGAACAACCCGGGCACCACCAGCCCGAGGCGCACCCCGCGCAGCCCCAGCATCGGGTTGGCCTCGTGCATCCGGCGGACCGCCGCCAGCAGGTGCCCGTCGCGTCCCGGGTCCCGACCCGACGCCTCGGCGTGGGCGACCCGCGCGGTCAGCTCGTGCAACGGCGGCAGGAACTCGTGCAGCGGCGGGTCGATCAGCCGGATCGTCACCGGCAGGCCGTCCATCGCGGCGAGGAGTTCGGTGAAGTCGGCCCGCTGCAACGGCAGCAACGCGTCCAGCGCGGCGGTCACCTCGTCCGGCCCGTCGGCCAGGATGAGGCGTTCCACCAGCTCCCGCCGCCCGCCGAGGAACATGTGCTCGGTGCGGCACAGCCCGATGCCGGCGGCACCGAGCGCGCGGGCCCGGCGGGCGTCGGCGGCGGTGTCCGCGTTGGCCCGCACCCCGAGCCGGCGGACCGCGTCGGCGTGCCCGAGCAGCCGGTGCACCGCCGCCACCAGCGGGTCGGCCTGCGGGGCCAGCTCACCGGCGAGGTACCGGGCGACGGGGGAGGGCTGCACCGGCACCGCACCCGGGTAGACCCGGCCGGTGCTCCCGTCGATCGAGATCACCTCGCCGGCCCGGACCACCCGGTCGCCCACGGTGAACTCGCCCCGCTGCGGGTCGACCACCAGCGCGTCCGCGCCGCAGACACACGTGCGGCCCATGCCCCGGGCCACCACGGCGGCGTGCGAGGTCTTCCCGCCCCGCGCGGTGAGCACCCCGGCGGCGGCGATCATGCCGGGCAGGTCGTCCGGGTTGGTCTCCCGACGCACCAGGATCACCGGCCCGTCGGCGGCGGTCGCGGCGGCCGAGTCGAACACCACCCGACCCACCGCCGCCCCCGGCGACGCCCCCACCCCGGCGGTGAGCGGCGGCGGCGCGCCGGCCAGGTCGAACGCGGGGAACATCAGCTGGTCCAACTGCGCCCCGCTGACCCGGCACAACGCCTCGTCCAGGGTGATCAGCCCCTCGTCGACGAGCTGGGCGGCGATCACGAACGCGGCGGCGGCGGTCCGCTTGCCGACCCGGGTCTGCAACATCCACAGCGTGCCGCGTTCGATGGTGAACTCCACGTCGCACAGGTCCCGGTAGTGCCGTTCCAGCGTGGCCAGGACCCCGGTGAGCTGCTGGAAGCTCGCCGGGTCGAGCCGGGCCAGCTCGGGCAGGGCGACGGTGTTGCGGATGCCGGCCACCACGTCCTCGCCCTGGGCGTCGGGCAGGTAGTCGCCGTACACGCCGGGCAGGCCGGTGGCCGGGTCCCGGGTGAACGCCACCCCGGTGCCGGAGTCCGGGCCGAGGTTGCCGAAGACCATCGCCATCACGTTGACGGCGGTGCCCAGGTCGTCGGGGATGTGCTCCTGCCGCCGGTAGACCCGGGCCCGCGCCGAGTTCCACGACGCGAACACCGAGCACACGGCCTGCCGCAACTGCTCCTGCGGGGACTGCGGGAACTCGTGCCCCACCGCCCGCAGGAAGATCTTCTGGTACGTCGACACCAGGTCGCGCAGCTGCGCCGCGTCCGGCCCGTCCGGGCCGGCGGTGGCCCGCAGGGCGGCCCACTCGTGGTCGAACTCCTCCGCCGGCACCCCGTGCACGGTCCGGCCGAACATCTGGATCAACCGCCGGTACGAGTCCCACGCGAACCGGGCGTCGCCGGTGCGGGCGGCCAGCCCCGCCACGGTGACGTCGGTGAGCCCGATGTCCAGGATCGTCTCCATCATCCCGGGCATCGAGTACCGGCCGCCGGAACGCACCGCCAGCAGCAGCGGGTCGTGCGGGTCACCGAGCCGCCGCCCCACCTGCCGCTCGACCCGCCGCAGGTGGGCGTCCACCTCCGCGAACAGCCCGGCGGGCGGCGAGCCGGTGGCCAGGTACGCCCGGCAGGCGTCGGTGCCGATGGTGAAACCCGGCGGCACCGGCAACCCCAGCCGGGTCATCTCGGCGAGGTTCGCGCCCTTGCCGCCGAGCAGGTCGGCCCTGCTGCGGTCACCCTCGATGAAGTCGTAGACGTACCTGGTCATGGCCCCGGCCTCCACTCCACTCGCCGGTCGGAACTGTCCCCTCGTTGGTAGCAACGCCGGGGCGCCCACCGGCAGGGCCGGACGGTACGCCGACCGGGCCACAGGTCCCGAGGTGTCGGTGCCGGTGCGTATCCTCCGGGCGGTGACCGCCGATGTGTCCCTGCGCCCGGTGCGCGACGACGACCTGCCGCATTTCTTCGCCCACGAGCAGGACCCGGAGGCGGCCTGGATGGCGGCGTTCGGCCCGGCCGACCCGACCGACCGGGCGGTCTTCGACGCGCACTGGGCCCGCATCCGCGCCGACCCGACCGTGGTCAACCGCACCGTCGTCGCCGACGGTGCGGTGGTCGGGCACGTGGCGGCCTTCCCGGTGGACGGGCACACCGAGGTCAGCTACTGGATCGACCCGCGCCGGTGGGGGCGCGGCCACGCCACCGCCGCGCTGACCGCCCTGCTGCGGGAGCTGCCGCACCGGCCGTTGCGCGCCCGCGCCGCGAAGGACAACCGGGCCTCCCTGGCGGTGCTGCGCAAGTGCGGCTTCGTGATCGTCGGCGAGGATTCGGGATTCGCCGACGGCCGGGGCGTCGAGGTCGAGGAGTGGCTGCTGGAGCTGCCCGCCGTCCCCGCTGACCAGGGCGGGCACTAGTCTCGCGGGGTGAACTGGCTGGAACTCGTCGGCTGGGCCGGCTCCGCGCTGCTCGTCTGGTCGCTGCTGCAGACGCGCATCCTGCGGCTGCGCGCCCTCAACCTGGTCGGCTGCCTGATCCTGATCGGCTACAACGCCGCCGTGCAGGTCTGGCCGATGGTCGGCCTCAACGTGGTGCTCGCCGTGATCAACGTGTGGTACCTGCGGAGGATGCTGGCCACCCGGCACGACGACCGCGCCTACCAGGTGGTCGAGGTGGGCGTCGGCGACCAGTTCCTGGCCCACACGCTGCGGGTGCACGCGGCCGACATCGCCCGGTTCAACCCCGACTTCCGCCCACCCCCGGCCGACGCCGACCGGTCGGCGTTCCTCGTCGTCCGCGACGACGAGGTGGTCGGGGTGGTGCTGTCGCACGCCGAGGCCGACGGGATCGCCCAGATCGACCTGGACTACGTCACCCGCCGCTTCCGCGACTTCACCCCCGGCGAGTTCGTCTACCGCCGCAGCAGCCTGTTCACCGACCGGGGGTTCCGCCGGGTGGTCAGCCCACCCGGCATGGTCGCCCCCTACTACCACCGGCTCGGCTTCCGCCCCGAGGGCGACGCGTACGTCCTCGACCTGACGCCCGCCGCCGCCGGACGCGGCTGACCACCACCCGCCCGCCCAGGCCGACCCGCCGCAGGTCACCGATCGTGGCCGCCGGGAGGGTTCGCGGACCGCGCGGTTGGGCACAGACTGGGCTACGCCGGACGGGTCCTCCGTCCGGCGGCGTCGGCGGTGTCGCCGACGCCCACCGCCTGAGGGAGAGTGCCGGGCGTGCAGAGCTACTGGAGCCAGTTGGCCCTGGTCGGAGTCCTGGTGGTGCTCAACGCGATCTTCGCGGGCAGCGAGATGGCGCTGGTGTCGCTGCGGGACAGCCAAGTGCAGCGGCTGGAACGCTCCAGCCGGGCCGGCCGGGTGCTCGCCCGGCTCGCCAAGGACCCGAACCGCTTCCTCGCCACCATCCAGATCGGCATCACCCTGGCCGGGTTCCTCGCCTCGGCCGCCGCGGCGGTCTCCCTGGCCAGGCCGCTGGTGCCGCTGCTCGGGTTCCTCGGCGGGGCCGCCGAGACGGTGGCCATCGTGCTGGTCACCCTGGTCCTGACCTTCGTCACCCTGGTCTTCGGTGAGCTGGCCCCGAAGCGGATCGCGATGCAGCGCGCCGAACGCTGGGCGCTGCTGGTGGCCCGTCCCCTGGACATCCTGTCCAGCTTCACCCGCCCGGCGGTGTGGCTGCTCGGCGCCACCAGCGACCTGGTGGTCCGGCTCGCCGGGGTCGACCCGAAGCACCAGCCCGACGAGATCGGCCCGGACGAACTGCGCGACATCGTCGCCGGCAACCACGGCTTCACCAAGGAACAACGCACGATCATCGCCGGCGCGGTGGAGATCGCCGACCGGCAGCTGCGCGCGGTGCTCGTACCCCGGTTGCAGGTCTTCACGCTCGACAGCGGGACCACCGCGGAGGCCGCCCGGCTGCTGCTGGCGGCCACCGGCCACTCCCGGGCCCCGGTGGTCCGCCACGGCGGCCTCGACGACGCGGTCGGCGTGATCCACCTGCGTGACCTGGTGGGGGTGCCGGACGACCGGCCGGTCGACGACTGCGCCCGCCCGCCGATGCTGCTGCCCGACTCGCTGCCGGTGGTCGACGCGTTGCGCCAGTTCAAGGCCGAGCGGCAGCACATCGCCCTGGTGGTCGACGAGCGGGGCGCGGTCGACGGCATCGTCACCCTGGAGGACATCCTGGAGGAGATCGTCGGGGAGATCTACGACGAGACCGACCGGGACGTCCGCGCGGTGCGCACCGAGGCCGACGGTTCGCTGGTGCTGCCCGGCACCTTCCCCGTGCACGACCTGACCGACATCGGCGTCGAGGTGCCCAACCGGCCCGCCGGCGACTACACCACCGTCGCCGGCATGGTGCTGTCCTGCCTCGGGCACATCCCCACCGTCGCCGGGGAGCAGGTCACCATCGACGACTGGGAGATGACCGTCACCGGCGTCGACCAGCGCGCCATCACCCAGATCCGGCTGCACCACGCCCCGACCACGACCCCCGTCGACGAGCAGGAACCCGTCCGCGACGAAGCCCACGCCTGACCCGGCCCCGGCGTCAGTCCGAGGGGGCCGGGTCGCCGAACGGGAAGCCCGGCACGGGTGGCAGCAGCTGCACCTGGTCGGCGGGGACCTGGCGGGTGTCCCGGCTGAGCGCCCGCGCGGTCACCCGGATCACCCACGGCCCCGACGGGTGCCGCTGCGCCCCGATCAACCGGCCCCACACCCGGCTCCACCAGTGCCGGGTCACCAGCACGTCGGTCAGCCGCAGCCGGCCGTCCGGGAAGTCCCCCCGCACCACCACGTCCACCACCCGCCCCAGCCGCCGGCCGTGCAGGTCGTACGCGGTGCGCCCGAGCAGCTCACCCGCTCGCACGGTCGGCCCCCGGAATCCGGTCGATCAGGTGTCGCCGCAGCCACGTCTCCACCGGCGGGCGGGGCAGCTCGTCGGCGCGGGCCCGCAGCCGGACCGCGCTGTCGATCCGGGTCACCTGGCCGAACGGGATGCGCAGCGGGGCCGACGCCTCCTCGGTGAACCGGTCGGCGAGCGCCACCAGCAGCCGCCCGACCCGGCCTCCGATCCGCCGCCCGAGCGCGCCCTGCCCGGTCAGCAGGCACGCCACGTACGGCAGGCCCCCGTCGTCGACGGCGAACTCGACGTCGTCGACCTTGCCCAGCAGTAGCCCGTCGGCGTCGACGATCTGCCGGTCGAGCAGCTGCCGGCCGAGCTGCATCCTCACCGCCCCATCCCCGTCCCCACCGCCAGCGGGACCGCCGCCACCGATGCCGCCACGATCACCAGCAGGAACACCGCGCCGAGCAGGTTCAGCCACGGGCCGTTCACGTTGTCGCCCAGGTAGGTCCGGTCGTTGGCGACGACCAGGATCGGCAGGTACGTCAACGGCAGCACCACCGCGCTGGCGATGAGCATGTACTCGGTCAGCCGCACCGGGTCGACGGTGGTGGACAGCAGCAGCGTCGCGGCCAGCACGCTGACCAGCAGCACGCTGTGGAACCGGGCGGCCTCCCGGGGACTGACCCGCTTGCCCCACTGCCAGCCGAAGTACTGCGCCGCCGCGTACGCCGCCGACAGCCCGGTCTCCAGCGCGGCCCCGAAGGTCACCGCGAAGAACGCCAGCGCGGCGACCGCCAGCCCCACCCCGCCGAACGCCAGCACCACCGGCTCGGCGACCTGGTCGAGGGTCGACAGCGACACCCCGGCCGGGTGGAACACCACGGTGGCCGTGGCGATCAGCGACAACGCCAGCAGGCCGCCGACCGGGAAACCGATGAGCACGCTCGACCGGGCGTCGGCCAGGTCGGCGGCGCTCCAGTTCTCCTCCACCCCGCCGGAGGAGAAGAAGAACACCTCGTACGGGCTGACGGTGGAGGCGAACAGCGCCACCGCCACGAACCAGTACGCCCCCGAGCCCTGCCCGGCCGTGCCGGGGTGCAGGGCGTCGTGGCCGAGCGCCGCCCAGTCCGTCGGCAGCCAGAACAGCGCCACGGTGAAGACCAGCAGGGTCAGCCCGGCCAGCCCGAACACCCGCTCCATCAGCTGGAACCGCATCCGCCACAGCACCAGCCAGACCGCGAACGCCGCGACCGGCACCCACAGCAGGTAACTCACCCGGGAGGCCAGTTGCAGCGCCAGCGCCACCCCGCCCAGCTCGGCGGCCAGGGTCAACACCGTGACCAGGTAGGACGCCGCCAGGTTGAGCAGCGCCACGCGGGGGCCCAACCGCTCCCGGACCAGGTCGAACACCGCCCGTCCGCTGACCGCCGCGATCCGGCCGGCCATTTCCGCGTACGCGCAGATGCCGACCACGCCGAGCAGCAGCACCCAGGCGTGGGCCATGCCGAACCGGGCCCCCGCCTGGCTCGCCGCCACCAGGTCGCCGATGTCGACGAAGCCGCCGATGGCCGAGAGCACCCCGAGGGTGGCGGCGAGGAGCTTCCTCACGTGGGGACGGGATCGGCGGCGGTCATCGAGGCGACGATATCGGCGCAGTGCCTCTCATACCGGGCGAACCGGTCAGGCTCGCCGCCCCCGCCGGGGGTCAGTCCCGGGTGAGGTTCTGCAAACGCACCTGACCCCGGGAGACCAACCGGCCCTCGGCGTCGGTGATCTCCACCTGCCAGAGCTGCTGGCTGCGCCCCCGGTGCACCGGAGTGCCCACGGCCACCAGCTCGCCCTCGCGGACCGCGCGGAGGAAGTCCGTCTGGTTGGAGACCCCGACCACACTGCCCCGGTCACCCAGCCAGAGCGTGCCGCCCACACTGCCGACCGTCTCCACCACGGCGCAGTAGACCCCGCCGTGCAGGATGCCGGCCGGCTGGTGCAGCTCGGGCCGCACCTTCCACCGGATGACCACCCGGTCCCCGCTGGCCTCGTCGAAACTCAGCCCCAGCAGACCGACCAGACCGTCCGTCATCTCCGGGATCTCCACGGCTGTTCCTCCTCGTCGCACCGGCCCGGCCAGCCTAGTCGGGCCGCCGGCCGGTAAACCCGGTACGGCCGCAGGTCGGCAATGGGGGAGAATCGGTGACCGTGACCGACAGCAACCTCCCGCACGGGCGGGACTCCCTGACCGAAGACCTGCGGTGGCGCGGCCTGATCCAGGACTCCACCGGCCCCGACGAGCTGCGCGACCTGCTCGACGGCGGGGCGGCCACCTTCTACGTGGGCTTCGATCCGACCGCGCCCAGCCTGCATGTCGGCCACCTGATGCAGGTCACCACCGCCCGCCGGCTCCAACTCGCCGGGCACCGGCCGCTGCTGCTGGTGGGCGGCGCCACCGGTCAGATCGGCGACCCGAAGGAGAGCGCCGAGCGCACCCTCAACCCGCCCGAGGTGGTGGCCGGCTGGGTGCAGCGCATCCGCGACCAGCTAGCGCCCTTCGTGTCGTACACCGGGCAGAACGCGGCGCAACTGGTCAACAACCTGGAGTGGACCGGCGAGATGTCGGTGGTCGAGTTCCTCCGGGACGTCGGCAAGCACTTCCCGGTCAACAAGATGCTGGCCCGCGAGGTGGTGCGGGCCCGGCTGGAGACCGGCATCAGTTTCACCGAGTTCAGCTACCAGCTGCTCCAGGCCAACGACTTCTTCGAGCTGCACCGCCGGCACGGCTGCCAGCTCCAGTACGGCGGTTCCGACCAGTGGGGCAACATCACCGCCGGCGTCGACTACGTGCGTCGCCGGGGGGCCGGCCCGGTGCAGGCGTTCACCACCCCGCTGGTCACCCGCTCCGACGGCACCAAGTTCGGCAAGACCGAGGGCGGCGCGGTCTGGCTCGACCCGGAGATGACCAGCCCGTACGCCTTCTACCAGTTCTGGGTCAACGCCGACGACCGGGACGTCACCCGCTACCTGCGCTACTTCAGCTTCCGCTCCCGCGAGGAGCTGGAGGCGCTGGAGAAGGAGACGGCGGAACGCCCGGCCGCCCGGGTCGCCCAACGCGCCCTCGCCGAGGAACTCACCACCCTGGTCCACGGTGCGGAGGAGACCCGGCAGGCCGTCGCCGCCAGCCAGGCCCTCTTCGGCCGGGGCTCGCTGGACGACCTGGCCCCGGAAACGCTGCGGGCCGCGCTGACCGAGGCCGGCCTGGTGCAGCTCACCGGTGAGCTGCCCGACGTGGCCGGGCTGCTGCGCGACTCGGGTCTGGTCGGCGGGCTCAAGGAGGCCCGTCGGGTGATCACCGAGGGCGGCGCGTACGTGAACAACACCCGGGTCACCGACGTCGACGCCACCGTCGACCCGGCCGAGCTGCTGCACGGGCGTTACCTGGTGCTGCGCCGGGGCAAGCGCTCCTTCGCCGGGGTCGAGCTGCGTCCCTGACCCGGTGGGCCGTCCTCGCCGTCCTCGGCCGGTCCCGTCCGTCCCCGGTGGGCCGGCCCGCCGGGGACGCACGGGACGGTGCGCGGCAGTGTGACGTGCGACGCGTCCGCCGGATTTGACGATCAACTTGGCGGACGCGTAACTTTCTCTCTGCCAGCGCGGAACGGACGAACCGGGGCGAATGCCTCGCAGGCCGGAGCGCGGTGTGAGGTTCCGACTTCGTGGGGTCGCCCCTGCGGAGCACGGACCGGGCGGTGCCCGGATCGGCCCGGGGGGTCGATTTGGTGAGGCGAAACCGACCGGGTAGTGTGGGACGCCGGCAGGGAACCGGGCGTGCTCGCGGGAAACCGCAGCGGCCGGCCTGGCGACAATCACGATGTTTTCCGGTGTGAGCCGGGGGTGTTCGTGGTGTGTGGAAATTGTGGTTGATGTGGTGTGGATCGTGACAGAGCGGTTTGACACGGCGGATACCATCGGGTAACGTGGTAAAAGTGCCTGGCGCGGAAGCGCGGGGCGCGGTGAATGAGATGCCCCAGGTCGGGGGTTCTGCTGTTGCGGGGCTTCCGGGTGGTGTGTGGTTGTTCTTTGAGAACTCAACAGGGTGCTTGTAAAGCCAGTGCCAATTGTTTTATACCCCGTGCCGGCTGAATCTTCGGGTTTGGTTGGTTTGGGATTCCTTTGGCAACATGTTTGTT
>NZ_JACGMO010000180.1:0-10204 GCF_015354745.1 Micromonospora sp. S-DT3-3-22 | reverse complement strand
CCGCAGCCGTCGGCGGCCCCCGCCGATCCGACGCTGGACGCCGCGCTGCGGGCGCTGGGCCGCCCGGCGCGCTCCGCCCCGGAACAGGTCACCGCGCCGTGCCCGGGCGGCGGCACCGCGCGTACCGTCGCCGTCTCGGCCGGCGACGCGCCGGTCGCGCTGACCGGGCTGCGTCCGCTGGCCGCCGGCTCCCCGGTGGCCGACCTCCCCGAGGTGTACGCCTACCGCAGCGGCCCGGCCACCGTACTGGCCGACGGCACCGGCGCGCAGGTACGGGTCGCCGCCTCCACCGGCTGCCCCGGCTGACCCGCCCGCCCGGTCAGTGGCGGGGTCCGTGGTCGCGGGGGGTACGGCTGCGGCCGAGGGCGTCGACCCGACCCCATCGGCCCGGGATGTCCAGCAGTTCGACCCGGCCCATCCCCTCCGGCACCAGCGGATCGATGATCAGGTGCTCGCCCTGCGGTTCCAGACCGAGGATCACCCGCAACAGCAGCAGCGGGGTGCCCGCCGACCAGGCCTGCGGGCTGCACGCCGTCGGATACTGCACCGGGTAGTCGGTGAGGGTGCGTTCGTAGCCGGCGAACGCCTCCGGTAGCCGGCCGCCGAAGAACCGGGAGGCGTCCAGCATCGCCTCGCAGATCCGCCCGGCCTCCTCCCGGAAGCCGTACCGGCTCAGGCCCCAGGCGATGAACGCGTTGTCGAACGGCCACACCGTGCCGACGTGGTAGCCGATCGGGTTGTAGCGGCCCTCGCCGGTGGCCAGGGTGCGTACCCCCCAGCCGGAGTAGAGCCGGGGGCCGAGCAGGTGTTCGGCGATCCGGGCCGCCCGGGGTTCGTCGACGATGCCGCTCCACAGCAGGTGGCCGATGTTGGAGGTGAGCGAGTCGACGTGCCGGCCGTCCGGGTCCAGGGCGACGGCGAAGTACTCCTTCTCCGGAATCCAGAAGTCCCGGTTGAAGCGTTCCTTGAGCGCCGCCGCCTCCCGTTCCAGCCGGTCGGCGTACTCGGGGTCGTTCCAGAACAGCCGGGCCATCCGGGCGCCGCGCCGCTTGGCGTCGTAGGCGTACCCCTGGATCTCGCAGGTGGCACGGGGGAAGCCGGGCAGCCGGCCGTCGGCGTAGGAGATGGCGTCCCAGGAGTCCTTCCAGCACTGGTTCTCCAGGCCGGTCTCCGGGTTGCGGCTGCGGTACCAGACGTACCCGGTGCCGAGCAGGTCGCCGTAGCTGTCGATCCAGTGCAGCGCGGCGCGGGCGGCGAACTCCAGCCGTTTGACCAGCGCCGCGTCCCCGGTCCACCGCTCGTACTCGTCGAGCAGGATGATGAAGAGCGGGGTCGAGTCGGCGGCACCGTAGTAGGGGGAGTGCGGTTGTTCCTCGAAGCCGGCGGTCTCGCCGTACCGCAGCTCGTGCAGGATCTTGCCGGGTTCCTCGTCGCGGAAGTCGTCGAGCCGGTAGCCCTGGAGCCCGGCCAGCATCAGGATCGTCGGCGGCACCAGCTCCGGCAGGAACGGCAGCACCTGCAACGAGGTGAGCATGCTGTCCCGCCCGAACAGGGTCATGAACCAGGGCAGACCGGCTGCGAGCAGCCGTACGCCCAGCGTGATCGACTCGTACCGGAGGGCGGCCAGGTCGTGCAGGCTCTGCCGGTACGCCCCGGCGAGCGGCTCGCAGTCGCAGCCGAGCTGCGGTGCCCGGCCGACCAGCTCCTCCTGCTCGTCGCGGATGACCGACGGTCCGCGTACCGCCCCGAGCGCGGTGATCGCCCGGACGTCCTCGCCCCGCGCGCCGTGGATGATCGGCGTCACGGTCAGCCGGGTGCTCCACTCGGAGTGCGGCGCGACGGTGATCGACCAGGTCATCCCGGCTTGGTCGACGCGGGCGTCGGCGCTGCTGGTGATCGTCGCCTCGCGGTGGAACGCCTCGCGTCGGTAGGTCAGCCGCAGCGCGTTGTCCCCGGCGACGGCGGTGGTGCGGCCCTTCTTCGGCCGCTGGTGCTTGATCTCGAAGAGGTCGGCGAAGTCGGAGCCCATCTCCAGCCGCAGGTCGAAGCGCATCTCCCGGCCGGAGTGGTTGAGCACGGTGAGTTCCTCGGTGAAGTTGCCACCGATCGACCGGGTGCGGATCATCGACACCTTCGCGTCGAGGTAGTGCGTCGGCTCGCCCGGGACGAGGAAGAACCGGGTCTGGTAGGAGTGCGCGTCGTCGACCGAGAGGGCGTGCAGCCGCTCGCCGTCGAGGGTGAGCAGCCAGGTGGACAGGAACCGGGTGTCGAACGAGAACAACCCGGTCGGGAAGTCGAACGACGGTTCGACGTCCCCGCGCCCGTCGCAGACCAGGAACGTGTTGCCGTCGAGGATGCTGACCCGCTGCTGCATCACGCCCGCCCGGTCTGCTCACGCGCGGTCTCCCGGGGGTCGCGTACCCCGGGCGGGGCGGGGAAGAACTGCCGGAAGACCAGGAACAGCATCACGTTGCCGCTGAACGTGGACTCGTTGCGCAGCACCGCCGAGACGCCCTGGGCGCGCCCGGTGACCAGCCGTTCGAAGAGGTCCGCGCTGCTGCTCCAGACCGCGTCCGCCGGGCCGCTGGCCCGTTCCACCACCGCCCGGCCGGGGCTGATCCGCACCAGCCAGTGGTCGGTGTGGTCGTCGGTGACCAGGTCGATCTGGAGTGTCCCGGTGACGGGGGCACGCAGCACCGCCGGGGCACGTGCCGGCACTGCCGCGAAGAACTCCTCCGTCGCCCGACTCACCTCCGCATGGTAGGCAAAATGCCTACAGACAGGGGCATTATCGGCACCGCCCGGTGGGGTCGGTAGTGGGCGGCCGGGTCAGTAGACGAGCGCCTGCGCGCCCTCGGCCATCGCCTCCTCGACGAAGACGGCCGCGCCGGCGATCCGGACGCCGGGCAGCACGTCGTCCGGGCCGATGTCCCGGCGGGCGGCACACTGCGTGCAGGCGGTGACCTGGCCGGTGGCGAGGATGACGTCCAGCAGGTCGGTCAGCGGCGCCGAGTGCGGCAGGGTGAACTGCCCGGCCCGACCGGGCACGGCGAACCAGGTGGACTCACCGGTCAGCCAGAGCGACACGGTCACCCCGGCGGCGGCGGCCGTGGCGGCCACCGTGAACGCCTGCGCGCACCGCTCCGGGGCGTCCGCTCCGGCGGTGGCCTTGACGACGAGAGTGCGGCCCATGGGGCCCAGCATAGGATGACCATGATGGTTACCGAGATCGGGTTCGTCAGCCTGCTGGTCGCAGCCCTGGGCGCGCTCACCGGTGGCCTGGTCTACCTGGCCGTACGCCTGTCGAGAGGTAAATGGTGAGCGAGAATCCCCTTCAGCCGCCGTGGTTGAACGCGCCGCCGGTCGAGGAGTACCCGTACCAGGAGAGCCACGACCTGCGGGTCGGCCCGAAGCTGCACCCGTCGCTGGACGGGCTGTTGCCGTACGTCGGGGTGTGGCGCGGGCGGGGGCGGGGCGGTTTCCCCACCATCGAGGACTTCGACTACGCCCAGGAGATCCGGATCAGCCACGACGGCCGGCCGTTCCTGTTCTACGAGTCCCGGGCCTGGCTGCTCGACGAGGAGAGCCGTCCGGTCCGTCCGGCCGGGCGTGAGGTGGGCTGGTGGCGTCCGGTGCTGGACGGTGAGCGGGTCACCGACGAGTTGGAGGCCCTGATGACCACCCCGACGGGGATCATGGAGCTGCACATCGGCCGGCGTACCGGTACGCAGATCGAGTTCGCCACCGACGCGGTGGTGCGTACGGCCACCGCCAAGGAGGTGACGGCGGGTGCCCGGCTCTTCGGCATCGTGGAGGGGGCGCTGCTCTACGCGCAGGAGATGGCGGGCATGGGCCACAGTCTCTCCCCGCACCTGTCCGCCCGGCTGATCCGGGTGGCCGGCTGACCCGCCGGCCGGGAGTTGATCGACTCAGGTGGGCCGATGTCGCGGTGTCCGTGAGCGGAGTCACCGCAACATCGGCCCCACAGGCCCACTCACGAAAACCCCAACAGCCCCCGAAGGCGGGGCGTGTGCGGGGAGGCCGGGCGGGGCGTGGCGTCGAGGGTCCTGACCTCGACCAGGCCGCGTACCGACGAGGTCAGCCAGACTCCGGCGGCGGCGTGCAGCCCGGCCGGGGTGACCATCCGTTCGGCCGGGGTCAGGCCCAGCTCGGTGGCGTGGTCGAGCAGCCAGCCGCAGGTGGTGCCGGGCAGGATGCCGGTACGGGCGGCCGGGACGGTGCACAGGGTGTCGCCGTCCAGCCAGACGACGTTCGCGCCCGGAGCCTCCAGCACGTAGCCGTCGGTCGAGACCCAGAGCACGTCGTCCACGCCGGTCCGGTCGGCCCAGCGGCGGGCGGCGCTGCTGGTCGCGTACGAGATGGATTTGATGCCCGTGGGCAGCCAGGACAGTCCGGGGCGGGTCGTGGCCGGTGCCCCGAGGGGCAGGGTGGCGACGGTGACCCCGGCGTGGCGCAGCCGTTTCGCGGCGGCCGGCACCTCGGCCAGGGTGGCGTAGACGGTGGGCAGCCCGCCGCCCTCCGGCCCCCGGGTGCAGACCAGGCGCAATGCGCCCTCGACCCCGGCGGGCCAGCCGTCGACGAGGGCGTCCAGCAGATCCACCAGGACCGCGTCGGGCGGCAGCGGGAGTTCCAGGGCGGCGGCGCCGACGCGCAGCCGGGCCAGGTGGGCGGTCCGCAGCCAGGGGCGTCCGTCGCGCAGGTGCATGGTCTCGAACAGCCCGTCGCCGCGCAGCACGCCCAGGTCGTTCCCGCGCAGCACCGGCTCCGTCGCGGGGACGACACCCCGGCCGAGCACGGCGATCCTCGATGCCACCACGACCGCCGAGCCTAGCGGCGGCCCGACGCGGCCGGGCGCGGGCCGGCGGCCGAACTATGATCGGACGGTGTCCGAATCCTCGCTGGCGGAAATGCTCCGCTCCCGTGGGTTGCGGCTGACGGCGCAGCGGCAACTGGTCCTCCAAGCCGTGCTCGACCTGGGGCACGCCACACCGGAGCAGGTGCACACCGCGGTCCGGGAGGTGGCCGCCGGGGTCAACATCACCACCATCTACCGGACGCTGGAGCTGCTGGAACGGCTCGGCCTGGTGACCCACACCCACCTGTCGCACGGTTCGCCGACCTACCACGCGGCGGGTGAGCACCAGCACATCCACCTGGTCTGCCGCGAGTGCGGCGCGGTCGACGAGATCGACCCGGAGCTGATGCGCCCGCTGGCCGACCAGCTCGCCACCGAGCGGGGCTTCCGGGTGGACATCGGGCACGTGGCGCTCTTCGGCGTCTGCGACAACTGCGAGGACGGGGAACCGACATGATCGACATCGGGGGGGCGGTCGCCGTCGAGGCGATCGACGAGGCCAGCCGGGACCAGCCGGACGCCGAGCACCGGGCGGCCGGGGTACGGGGCGTCGCCGCGCACTACGGCGACCCGCTGCGCGAGCAGCGCACCCTGGCCACCGGGGTCGGCCTGGTGGACCGCTCGCACCGGGGGGTCGTCGCCGTCTCCGGCCCGGAGCGGATCGGCTGGCTGCACACCCTGACCAGCCAGCACCTCGCCGCGCTCGGCCCGTGGCAGGGCACCGAACTGCTGGTGCTCAGCCCGCACGGGCACGTCGAGCAGCACGCCATGGTCACCGAGGACGGCGAGACCACCTGGCTGGACACCGAGCCGGGGATGACGGCCGGCCTGCTGACGTACCTGGAGAAGATGCGGTTCTTCAGCCAGGTCGAGCCGCGCGACGCCACCGCTGACCACGCGCTGCTGTCGCTGGTCGGGCCGCAGGCCACCGACGCCGTCGCCACGCTCGGCGTGACCGGCCTGGCCGCACCCGAGGTGCTCACGGTGCCGGGTCCGAAGTTCCGCTCCGGCGAGCTGCCCCCCCGCCCCACCATCCGGTACGACGTGCAGCCGCTGACCGGTGGCGGGTGGGCCCGCCGGGTCCCGCTCGGGGTGGACCTGCTGGTGCCCCGGCCCGCCCTGGACGGGGTCGTCGCCGAGTTGCGTGCCGGCGGGGTGCCGGCGGCCGGGCTGTGGGCGTACGAGGCGGTGCGGGTGGCCGCCCGACGGCCCCGGGTCGGGGTGGACACCGACCACCGGACGATCCCCGCCGAGGTGGGCCTGATCGCCCCGGCGGTGCACCTGGACAAGGGCTGCTACCGGGGGCAGGAGACGGTCGCCCGGGTGCACAACCTGGGCAAGCCGCCGCGTCGGCTCGTCCTGCTGCACCTGGACGGGGTGACCACCGACCAGCTTCCGGCGGCGGGCACCCCGGTCACCCTGGACGGCCGGACGGTCGGCTTCGTCGGCACCGCCGTGCACCACTACGAGCTGGGTCAGGTCGCGCTGGCCGTGGTGAAGCGCAACCTCGCCGACGACGCCCGGCTGTCGGTGGGCGACGCCGCCGCCGCCGTCGACCCGGGGTAGCCGACCCACCCGACGGTAAGGATGCCCATCCACCGCTATAGGGACGGGAATTTCTTCGCGTATTCCTCTTCGAGCGTGCGGTTCTTCCTGCCCTGCCTCGGCTGCGCCATCGACCTCGGGCGGTCGGGACGGTTACCATCGCCGGCATGACGACAGGGACGTTGATCACGGTTGCCCCGACCGGCGCGGAGTCGGCCAAGGCGGAGGTGCCGGCGCTGCCGGTGACCCTCGACGAGTTGCTGCTCACCGCCAAGGAGTGCGAGGCGCTCGGCGCTTCCGTGATCCACGTCCACATCCGGGACGACGCGGCCCGTCCCACCCTCGACCAGGGGCGGCTGCGGGAGACGGTGGCGGCGCTGCGCGAGGGCACCGACCTGATCGTGCAGCTCTCCTCCGGCGGCGCGGTGACCGACCCGGAGGCCGACCGGCTGGCCGTGCTGGACGCCGCCCCGGACATGGCCTCCTGCACCATGGGCACGGTCAACTTCGGCGACGACGTCTTCCTCAACCGGTGGGAGTTCATCGTCGACCTGCACACCCGGATGCAGGAGCGCGGCATCCTCCCCGAGTACGAGATCTTCGACCTCGGCCAGCTCGCCGCCCTGCCCCGCCTGCTCGACCGGTACGGCCTGCCGCACGGCGGGCACGTGCACGTCGACTTCGTGATGGGCGTGCCGGGCGGGATGCCGGGCACCACGGCCACCCTGGTCGCCGCCCAGCAGATGCTGCGTGACCTGCCGGCGGGCACCACCTTCTCGGCCACCGGCATCGGGCGCAGCACCATTGCGGTGATGCTGGCTTCGCTCTCCACCGGCGGTCACCTGCGGGTCGGCATGGAGGACACCGTGACGTACGCCAAGGGCCGCCCGGTGGAGTCCAACATGCAGCTCGTCGCCCGCGCGGTCGGGTTCGCGCAGCTCGCCCAGCGCCCGCCGCTGACCACCACCGAGGCCCGTCGCCTGCTCGGCCGGTAGCCCGCCGCCTGCCCGCCGGCCGTGTGGCCTGCCCGCCGGCTGGTGGCCTGCGCGCCGGCCCGGCGTGTGGTGGCGTGCCGGCGACCGGTCGGAGTCGGCCTGCCCGTCGGTAAGCCACACCCGGCCCGGCGCTCCCTACCCGCGCGGCTGACGTCGCAGGTCACCCGGGTGCCGGCCGTGCCGGCCCCCGTCGGTACCTTCCCAGGGTGACCAAGACGTACGAGGGTGGCGAGCCGCTCGCCGAGGTGGTCCGGTCGGGGTTCGTGGAGGGTGTGCACCGGGGTTCGGTGGTGGTGCTCGACGCCGCCGGCGGCCCGGTGGCCGGTGCCGGGGACGGCACCTCACCGATCTTCCCCCGGTCGGCCAGCAAGCCGTTGCAGACGCTCGGCATGCTCCGGGCCGGACTGGCGACGACCGACCCGGCCGACGTCGCGCTCGTCTCGGCGAGCCACGCCGGTGAGGAGTTCCACCTGGCCCGGGTGGCGGCGCTGCTGCGCTCCGCCGGACTGGACCCGGAGGCCCTGCACTGCCCGCCCGACCTGCCGTTCGGCGAGGCCGCCCGGGAGGCCGTGCTCCGGGCCGGCGGCGGTCCGAGCCGGCTGGCGATGAACTGCTCCGGCAAACACGCCGGGATGCTGCTGACCTGCCTGGCCGCCGACTGGCCGCTGGACGGGTACTGGCGGCCGGAGCACCCGTTGCAGCGGCGGCTGACCGCCACCGTCGAGGAGTGCACCGGTGGGCCGGCGGCGGCGGTCGGGGTGGACGGCTGCGGCGCGCCGGTGCTGGCGGTTTCGCTGACCGGGCTGGCGCGGGCGTTCCTGCGGCTGGTGGCCGCCGAGCCCGGCTCCCCGGAGCGCACCGTCGCGGACGCGATGCGGGCGTACCCGGAACTGGTCGGCGGCACCGGGGCGGACGACACCCGGCTGATGCGGGGCGTGCCGGGGATGCTGGCGAAGATCGGCGCGGAAGGCGTGATCGCCGCCGCGCTGCCCGGCGTCGGCGCGGTCGCCCTCAAGATCGACGACGGGGCCACCCGGGCCCGGATGCCGGTGCTGGTCTCCGGGCTGCGCCGGCTCGGCGTGCAGGCCCCCGTCCTGACCGAGTACGCCGAACTTCCCCTGCTGGGTGGGGGCCTCCCCGTCGGCGCGGTCCGCCCCGTCTGGTGACGCCCCCGGCCCCTGCCCGGCGCCTTCCCGGTGGCGTGCGGGCGGGGCGGGCCGGCCGCGTGGTCAGGGCAGGAAGGCGCGGAGGGCGTCGGCGACCGGGGCCGGGCGTTCCAGCGGGACCAGGTGGGCCGCGTCGGGCACGTCGGGGAGGCGGTGGGCGTCCGGGGCCTCGGCGGCGATCCGGTCGGCCAGTCCGATGATGTCCGGGATGTCGACGGCACCGGCGGTGACCAGCACCGGCATCCGCAGCTCGCCGAGCCGGCCGATGGCGGGCGGGTCGAGTTCGACGACGTCCACCGCGCTCAGCGCCTGCTCGGCGGCGAGGGCCCGGCGGTCCGACTCCTCGGCGGCGGCGATGAACGCCGGGTCCAGGTCCTCCGGGCGGCGGTACGGGCCGACCACCCAGAACCGCACCTCACCTGCCGCGTTCGCCGCGAGATCCTCCTCGTCGACCTCGCCGACCAGGGTGTCCCACAGCTCCTCGGTCTGCTCCGACCACTCGTGCCCGGACACGGCGGTGCCGAACAGCGCCAGCGCCGACACCCGTTGCGGGTACGCCAGCGCGGTGTCGATCGCCACCGCCCCGCCGAACGAGCACCCGGCCAGGGCGGCCTGTTCGATGCCGAGCGCGTCCAGCACCGCCCGTACGTCGTCGTGGTGGGCGAAGGACTCGGGGGGCAGCGCGGAATCCCCGTAGCCGCGTAGGTCCAGGCAGATCACCCGGTGCCGGTCGGCGAGGGCGTCCCGTACGCCGTGCCACATCCGTCGGTCGGCGATCCCGGCGTGCAGCAGGAGCACCGGGCTGCCGCTGCCCGCTTCGTCGTACCCCAGGGTGGTGCCGTTGACGGCGATGTTCGTGGTCACGCCGTGCAAGGTACGGACCGGACATCCGGTCCCGCAACGCGGTTTTGTTACCTCGCTAACTCTGGCTAGCGTTTTGCTTGCTGGAGCTAGCAGCGCGGACTACGGTTGGGGTATGGCCGCACCCAAGGATCTACCCGACGTCGGCGGATTCATCCGTGACCTGCGGCGGAACGCCAAGATCTCGCTCCGCCAACTCGCCGAGCAGGCGGGGGTGAGCAACCCCTACCTCAGCCAGATCGAGCGGGGCCTGCGCAAGCCCAGCGCCGAGGTGCTCCAGCAGCTGGCCAGCGCGTTGCGGGTCTCCACCCCGGCGATGTACCTGCGGGCCGGGCTGCTCGACGACAAGGAGGGCCAGGGCGTGCTCGCCGCCATCGCGGTCGACCCCGACCTCACGATGGCCCAGAAACAGTCCCTCAGCCAGATCTACGAGACCTTCCGCCGGGAGAACGCCCGCCTGGCCGAGGCCGAAGCCGCCGCCAACCCGTCCGCCGAGGACGAGCCGGTGGCCGGGGCCACCGGCGCACCGGCCACCGCCACCGCACCGGACCCGTCCGCTACGGGCCGGACCGTCACCGGCGGGACCGCCGTCACCGACCGGACCGCCGTCACTGACGAGACCGTCACGGCGGCCGTCACCGACGGGGCCGCCGCCACGGATCAGCCGGTCGTCACGGACCGGACCGCCGCCGTGGCGGACCGGCCGGCCACCCCGGCCCCGGCGGGCGGCCCGTCCGCGCCGGCCGTGCCGACCGGGGCGG
>NZ_JACGMO010000017.1:0-78550 GCF_015354745.1 Micromonospora sp. S-DT3-3-22 | reverse complement strand
CTCCGCGTCGCCGGTGTTGTTCGCCGCGATCCGCTGGGCCGGGGCGGCGTATCTGATCGTCCTCGGGGTTCGGGCCCTCCGCGACGGCAGGGCGACGGCTTCCACCACGGCGGAGCGGAACAGCCGCTCTCAGGCCGCAGCCGGCGGTGGTTGACCGGCGGTGTTCGCCACGAGTAAGGACAGCTCCCGTACCAGTTCGTCCATGGACTGCCCGCTGCCGGCCCGGACCAGGCCGAGCGCGAGGTCGGCGAGCAGGTAGAAACCGAGGGTTCTGGCCTGCTCGCCGGAGAACGCGGCGAGGAGTTCCTCCGCGCCGGCGTGGTCGCCGCGGTGGGTGGCGGCGATGACCCCGGCGGCGCGTTGGACCAGCTCCGCTGCGGCGGGGGTGGGTGCGCTCACCGGGTTCAGAGCGTGGGACCCGTGGCGCGGGCGGCGTCGAAGCGGGCGGTCACGTCGGCCCAGTCGACCAGGCCCCACAGCCGGTCGACGTAGTCCGGGCGGACGTTGCGGTACTGCAGGTAGTAGGCGTGCTCCCAGGCGTCGAAGACCAGCAGCGGCGTCGAGCCCTGCCCGACGTTGCCGTGGTGGTCGTACACCTGCTCGACGATCAGGCGCTGACCGAGCGGCTCCCACGCGAGGACGCCCCAGCCGGAGCCCTGCACGCTCTTGGTCGCCGCCGACAGTTGCCCCGCGAAGCCCTCGAACGAGCCGAAGTGCTCCTCGATCGCCGCCGCCAACTCCCCGTCGGGGCGGTCGCCGCCGTGCGGGGAGAGGTTGTTCCAGAAGATCGAGTGCTTGCAACAAAGTCGGTCGCGATGTGGGGGCAGGCGTCGACCGCATCGAGAACCGATCGGTGAGCACGCGGCGGCGCAGCCGTGCGACACGGCCCGCGCTGCACCTGGGCGACGAGCGGATGCCGTGAACCTCGGCGGCCTGCCGGGCGACTGTAAGGGTGTGGTGGGCGATACGGGCGGAGACGATGTGGATCGGGTCAGACGCGACGCACTACTCGTTGTGCGGGCGCAGCTGGGAGACCGACGGTCGCTGGCCGAGCTGGTCGGGTACTGGCACGAGCCGGTATGGCGTTATGTGCGGCGCATGCTCGACCGGGCCGGCCTGGCCGACGATGTGAGCCAGGAGGTGTGGGCTGGTGTGCTGAAGGCTCTGCCGGCCCTCAAGGAGCCGGATCGGTTCGCGCCGTGGCTGTTCACGATCGCTCGGCGTTCGGTGATGGATCACCTGCGGGACACGTACCGCCGAGCCGATCCGCCCGACGGTGAGCAGGTGGGGCACGACGACGTCGCCGCGGTGTTGGACCAGGCGCAGGTCATTGACGGCCTGGCCGGCTTGCCCGTCTGCGAACGTGAGGTGCTGATCTTGTTCTATCTCTACGACCTGGCGTTGGAGGAGTGTTCGCAGGTGCTGGCAGTCCCGGTGGGGACGGTGAAGTCCCGGTTGTTCCGCGCACGCCGGATGCTGCGTGACCACATGATTGAGAAGGGATATTCGGGATGACCGAGGGACCCTCGTACGGCCCCGACGACGTCATGCGGGGGCTGTCGCTGCCGCGACGCGTCGGCCTCCTCGTGGCCGGGTTCGGTGGCCTGGCCGCAGCCGTGACCATCGGCCTGCTGCTGGCCACCGAACCCGGCGAGTTGCCGCTACGGACCAGGATCGCGTTCGTCGCGATGATCGGTGTCGGGATGGCGTGGGCCGGGTTCGCGGGCTGGGCGTTGGCCCGCCGCCCGCTGTTCGCTGTCGACCGGGTGATCGCCGCCTGGCTCGCGGTCACCTTCAGCGTCCTGATGACGGTCGGCATGGTGAGTGTCGCCGTCATGCGTGCCGGGCCCGTGGGCATTCTCGCTGTCGGCGGTCTCGGCGTGGCCCTGACCGTCGTGGCGAGCGTGCTGCTCGCCCGGGCCCGGGCCTACCGCAGGGCACTGCTCGCCCGCTGGGACGAGCTCGAACGCCGGAACGGTTGATCAGCCCGCCCAACGGCTCGACCGTCCATCGGCCGCGCCTGAGCCTGCTGCGCCGCGGGTCGACCCGGCCGCCGGTGACGCGGACACCGTCGGGGTCCGGATCACCGCCGTGGTCCGGGACGCCCAACGGGGGCGCGTGTCTGCTTCGATGGCCGACGGCATCACCCTGACTCCCCCACCGCTGTCGGGTCGGTGGAGGCCGGGTGTGGGCGGTCAAACCGCGCTGACGGATGCCGGGCCGGCCAGGTCGGGGGCGGTCAGGTGGAACGCCGACGGCGCGGGTTGCCGGCGCGCCACCAGGTGCAGTCGCTGGACGGCGCGGTCGGCGTCGACGGCGATGCGGTCGCGGCACGCACAGGGCTCCTCGTCGAAGCCGGCGAACCGGTAGGCGACCTCCATCATCCGGTTGCGGTCGTTGGGTCGGAAGTCGGCGATCAGGTGCACCCCGGCGCGGGCGGCCTGGTCCACCAGCCAGGTCAGCAGGACCGTGCCGGTGCCGAAGGACACCACCCGGCAGGAGGTGGCGAGCAGCCGCAGGTGCCACACCCCGGGGTGCTTCTCCAGGACCAGCACGCCGACCGCGCCGTGCGGCCCGAACCGGTCGGTCAGCGTCGTGACCAGGACCTCGTAGCGGGGGTCAGCCATCAGGGTCCGCAGCGTCCGGTCGGGGTAGTGCACGCCTGTCGCGTTCATCTGGCTGGTCCGTAGGGTCAGTTCCTCGACCCGGGACAGGGTCGCGGCGTCGGCCCGCCGGATGCGCATCACCAGTTCCAGCGAGCGGAGGAAGTCCTGTGCCGGGCCGGTGAACCGGGCCTGCTCGTCGGCCCGCCGCTGGCCGGCCTGGTACATCTGCCGGCGACGGCGGGCGTCCACGGTCACCGACGTCGGAGTGAACTCGGGGCGGTCCAGCAGGGTGGTGGCCGTACCGGCGTCGTAGCAGCGTACCTGCGGGAGGTGGAAGGCGACCTCGGCGCGTTCGGCCGGCTGGTCGTCGATGAAGGCGATGGTGCCGAGCGCGAAGCCCAGGTGGTCGGCGATGCGCCGGACGGCGTCGGACTTGCGTCCCCATCCGATCTGCGGTGCCACGAAGTACTCGGCGACGCCGAGCGCACGGAGCCGGGCCCAGGCCGGTTCGTGGTCGTTGCGGCTGCACACCGACTGGAGGATGCCCCGGGCGTCCAGCCCGGTGATCACGGCGCGGATCGGGTCGGGGAGCACGACCTGTTCATCCTCCAGCAGGACACCCTGCCAGAGGGTGTCGTCGAGGTCCCAGACCAGGCACTTCACGGTCGTGGGTGGGACCGTCGGGACCTCGTGGGTCACGTCGACTCCTTCGGGCTGGCGTTCGTCGGCGGTGGGGAACGACGGGGTGGGTGTCCGGGATGGCGGCGGGATCATCGGCGGTTGACCGCGTGGTCGGCCAGCATCAGCTGACACATCTCGGTGCTGCCCTCGATGATTTCCATGAGCTTGGCGTCGCGGTACGCGCGGGCGACCGGGTGTCCGTCGACGGCACCGGCCGACGCGAGGACCTGGACCGCGTCGGCGGCCGCCCGGGTGGCGTTGCGGGAGCTGACGTACTTGGCCAGGACGGTGGCGGTGACCACGTCGGGCGAGCCGGTGTCCCAGCAGCGGCTGGCGTGCTCGCACAGGCGGGTGGCGACCTGCTCGGCGGACCACAGGTCGGCCAGGTGGCGGGCGACGAGCTGATGTCGGGCCAGTGGGCGGCCGAACTGGTGGCGGGTACCGGCGTGCCCGGTCGCCGCCGACAGACAGGCGCGCAGGATCCCCACGCACCCCCAGGCGACCGATATCCGGCCGTAGCTCAGCGCCGTGGTCACCAGCAGGGACATCGACTGTCCGCCGGCGCCGAGCAGGCTGCTGGTCGGCAGCCGTACCGCGTCGAACCACACGTCGGCGTGTCCTGCCGCCCGGCATCCCAGCGGCTCCGCCCGCCGGCGCACCCGGACCCCGGGGGTGGCCCGGGGCACCACGACCACGGCTGCCTGGTCGCCGAGTCGGGCGAAGGTCAGGAGCAGGTCGGCGTGGTCGGCGGCGGTCACCCACACCTTGTGGCCGTGCAGCCGCAGGGTGTCGCCGGTGACGGTGACGGTGGTGGTCATGGCCGACAGGTCGCTGCCCGCCTGCGGTTCGGTGAAGGCGACGGCGGCCATGTCCGTGGAGGCCAGGCGGGGCAGCAGCGATCCGGCCTGGGTCCGGTCGGCCAACCGCTCGACGGTCCAGGCCGCCATGCCCTGGGAGGTCATGACGCTGCGCAGGGAGCTGCACAGGCTGCCGACCTGGGCGGTGAACTGGCCCGTGTCCAGGCTGTTCCAGCCTGGTCCGCCGTAGCCGGTGGGGACCTGGGGGGCGAGCAGGCCGGCGGAGTGGAGTTCGCGCAGCACCTCCGTGGGTATCCGGCCCGCCCGGTCCCAGTCGCCTGCCCGGTCCCCGACCAGGCGGGCGACGATCGTGGCGGCGTCGGCGGGGGTGACGGCGGGTGCGGTGGTGGTTTCAGGCGCCATGGTCGCCGGGTTCGCCGGTGCGGAGCCGGTCGACCAGGGCCACCATCCGGCGTAACGTGCGGAAGTTGTCCAGCCGCAGGTCGGTGCCGCGCACGGTGACCCCGTACGTCTGCTCCAGGTGCACCACCAGTTCCATCGCGAACAGCGACGACAGCCCGCCGGTGGCGAAGAGGTCCTCGTCCGGTGGCCAGGACCGCCCGGTGCGTGCCGTCAGGAAGCGCGCCAGCTCCGGTGCGACGGTGTCGACACGGTTACCGGTGTCCGACACGTCCTGGTCGGATGGCACAGTCATCGCAGGTCTCCCTCGTAGTGGTAGAACCCCTGCCCGCTCTTGCGGCCGAGGTGTCCGGCCCGGACCTTGGTCAGCAGCAGCTCGCAGGGGCGGCAGTTCTCGTCGCCGGTCCGTTCGTGCAGCACCCACAGGGAGTCGACCAGGTTGTCCAGGCCGATGAGGTCGGCGGTGCGCAGCGGGCCGGTGGGATGGCCCAGACATCCCTGTAGGAGTCGGTCGACGGATTCGACGCTGGCCGTGCCGGCGGCCACCACCCGGACCGCAGTATTGATCATCGGGTGCAGGATGCGGCTGGTGACGAAGCCGGGGGCGTCCTGGACCACCACCGGTTCCCGGCGCAGGGCGGCGAGCAGCCGGCGTGCCGCGTCCAGGGTGTGCGGGCCGGTGCGTGGGCCCCGGATCACCTCGACGGTGCGGATCAGGTAGGGCGGGTTCATGAAGTGGCTGCCGATCAGGTCCTCCGGTCGCGCCACCGACCGGGCGAGTTCGTCGATGGGGATGGACGAGGTGTTGGACACCACCGGCGTGCCGGGTGTGACCAGGGCGGAGACGTCCGCGAGGACCTTCGCCTTGGCGTACGGGTCCTCGGTGACCGCCTCGACCACGGCGGTGAGGGTGCTGGTCCGCCCGGTCGGGACGTCCGTGAGGGACGGTCCGACGTCGAGCGGGGCAGGTCGTACGTCCTGCGGTAGGGCTCCCATCAGTCGGGCGGTGCGGACGTGCCGGTCGACGCGGGCGGGGGCCTCGGCCAGCCGCCGCCGGTCGACGTCGATGATCGACACGGCGATGCCGTGCCCGACGGCCAGTGCGGCGATGCCCGTTCCCATCACGCCCGCGCCGAGCACCGCCAGTCGTGGCGTGGTGTCCGGCGTTGGGTTCTGCCCCGTCACCTGGGTCTCCCTTCGTTGCCCGGCCCGGTTCGCGGGCCACGGCGGCTGCGGTCACACCTCGGAGTGGTCCGCCTTCCGCTCGTCGATGGATGCCCCGTTGACGGGCGCGGAGCCGTTGACGGTGGTCGCCTCGGTGGCGGTGCCGCCGGGCGGGGTGGGGTCGGTGTAGAACTGTCGTGCCCACTGCCGGTAGCGACCGATCGGGCCGTCCCCCCGGGCGAGCTTCGGCTGTTCGACGTGCTCCTGGTGGTGCCACATCAGCAGGTCCGCGCCGGTGTCGACGGAGGCGACCCGTTGGGCGATCGCACTGAGCAGCCGGGCGACGGGCATCGCCGTGGCCCGGGCGGCCCGTTCGGGCAGGAACGGCAGACCGGCCAGTTCCAGCTTGGTGCCGAACCGTAGGTGGATCCGGCCCAGGGTGGTGGGGGTGGCGTGCAGCATGACGTGGAGGTCGCCCGCGCCGTTGGGCAACCGGGTGCGGGCCGCGATGGTGGCCAGTCCGATCACGGTGAGGGTGTAGGACTGGCGGATCTGGCGCATGACGGTGCCCCGGGCGGTGGCGGTGACCGTGCTGATCGGCTCCCCCATCACCGGTGTTCCCTCGATGACCAGGTCCCGCAGTCCGTGCAGCGCCGGGAGGTGACCCCAGTCGAAGGCGTTCTCGATGACGTCCTGCGGGTGGCCGGCGATGTCGAAGGTGTCGTGGCTGAAGGGTTGCCGGTCGTCCATGCCGAAGTCCGGCACCTGCCACTGTGGTGCGAGGCCGAGCGCGTGCCACCACACGTAGATCGATCCGTTGGCCTCGCAGACCGGGAACTGGGTCAGGGTCGCCTTGGGCGGCGGCAGGTCGTATCCGGTCCGTACGCAGGCCCCGGAGGGGTCGAAGGCGAACCGGTGGAAGGGACAGACGATCTCCTCACCGTCGAGGGTGCTGCCGACGCCCAGGTGCGCCCCGAGGTGGGGGCAGCGGGGGCGGACCGCGCGCAGCAACCCGCGGGGGGTGCGGTAGACGACGACCTCGCCGCCCATGAGTGGGCGGGTGGTGATGGTTCCGGGGCGGACCTCGTCGGAGAAGGCCACGCAGAACCATCCGTTCGGGTCGGGACGTGTGGGCGGGTGGAGCCGGTCGGCCGGTGCGGCGGTGTGTCGGCGGATCTCGTGGCTGCGGAGCAGGCTTTTGACCAGTGTTTTCATGGTTGTTTCTCCTAGTGGGCGACCGGGCAGACGCCGGGGCCCGGCGGCACGGGTGCGGGCTGCGAGGTGGCGGCCGACGGCGTGTCGGTGGTCGGCGTCGGGCGACGCCGTAGCCGTAGGCGCAGCCCGCGTGAGCTCAGGCTGGTTTCCACCTTGGGTTGGAAGGGTTCGTCGCTGACCGGGGTCAACTCCCAGCGGGCCGCCACGGCGGTCAGGGCGAGGATCGCCTCGGTGAGGGCGAACTGGTCCCCGATGCACTTGCGTGCGCCGGCGCCGAACGGGACGTAGCCGGCCCGGTCGGGTGAGGTGTCGAGCCAGCGGTCCGGGTCGAAGCGGGTCGGGTCGGTGTACAGGTCGGGTCGGCGGTGGATCAGGTAGGGACTGAGCACGAGGGTGTCGCCGCGGCGTAGCCGTACCCCGTCGAGTTCGGCGTCGCCGGTGACGGTCCGGGTCATCATCCAGGCGGGCGGGTAGAGCCGGAGGGTCTCGGTGACCACCCGGGCCGCCAGGTCGAGGCGGGGCAGGTGTTCGGGGCCGGGCAGAGCACCGGCCAGGACGGTGTCGGTTTCGGCGTGGAGGCGGTGTTGGACGTCGGGGTGGGTGGCGATCAGGTACAGCGCCCAGGCCAGGGTGATGGCGGTGGTTTCCATGCCGCCGAGGAAGAAGGTGAGGGCCTGGTCGGCCAGTTCGGAGTCGCTGAGCTGCTGCTCGTGGTCGAGGCTTTCCACGTCGACTGCGGCGACCAGCGCGGAGAGCAGGTCGTGGTGGTCGGTGGGGTCGGCGCGGCGGGCGGCGACGATCTCGGTGATGGTGGCGAAGAGTCGGGCCCGGGCCTGGTCGTAGCGTCGTTTGGCGGGGGTCGGCAGCCGGCGCAGCAGGGCGGGGGTCATCATGCGGCGGAAGAAGGCGCTGACCACGGTGTTGGTGTCGGCCAGGGCGCGGCGGAGGGTTTCTGCGGGTAGGGACCCGCTGAACATCGTCTCCATGGTGGCCTGGGTGGTCAGTGTCATCATCTCGCGGGTGACGTCGAGGACCTGGCCGTCGTGCCAGGAGCCGGCGGTGGCGTCGGAGGCCCGGCCGAACACGGCCGCGTAGCCGTGCAGGCGTCGTGGGTGGAACGACGGTTGGCACAGCCGCCGTTGTCGCCGGTGCAGCGGGTACGGGCAGGTGGACAGTCCGTCGCCGATGACCTCCCGGATCCGGTCGTAGATCGGGCCGCCCTTGTCGAAGGTGCGGTCGTTGACGAAGATCTGCCGGGTCAGGGTCGGGTCGCAGATGAGCAGTGCGGAGGTCGGGCCCAACCGGACGCGCACCATCGTCGGGTATCCGGCCAGGGAGCGGATGAAGGCCAGCGGGTCCCGGAGCAGGGGCAGTGCGTGGCCGAGCAGGGGCAGTGCGCCCGGTGCCAGGGGAACGGATCTGGTGGTCGTGGTCGTTGTGGTCGCCTCGGTCATGGGTTACCTCGTTCTCCGGTCTGCCGTCGTCGCGCCGGGCGGCGGTCGGGTGATCTCGAGCAGGGCGGTGGTCCAGCGGAAGCCGAGGCCGAAGCTGACGACGAGGACGCGTTCGCCGACCCGGAGGGCGCCGGTGCGGAACATCCGGTCGAGGGCGAGCAGGACGTCGCACGGGCCGGCGTGGCCGAGGTGGCGGCCGAAGGTCCAGTTGGTGTCGGTGGCCCGGCGGTGCAGCGGGGGTCCGGAGAGCACCAGGTCGAGCACGGCTGACCCGATCGCGATGGCCACCACGTGTGAGACGTCGGCGGCGGTCAGGCCGGTCTCGTCGAGGACGGTGTCGACGCAGTGGCGGGTGCGGCGTCGCAGGGTGTCGATGTGGGGCAGGAGTCCGGTCTGTTCGGCGAGGAAGCGTCGTCCGGCGCCGGCGGCGGGGTCGTCCTCACCGGCGCGGGTGAGCACCTCCAGTTGTGGTTCGGTGGCCTGGGCGGTGGCCAGGAGCCGGGCGAAGCCGGTGCCGCGGGTGAGCACGGCGGCTGCTCCGGCGTCGCCGGCGACGTAGCCGATGTCGCGGACGTGGGCCCATCGTTGGTGGGGGAAGCGGGCTGCGGCGGTCACCAGGGCCGCCGGGGCGGTGGGCTGGGCGGTCAGGTGTTCGGCGGCGGTCACCAGGGCGGCCGCGCCGCCGTCGCTGGCCGCGCCGACCTCGATGCCGGTACTGCGGGTGGCTCCGAGGACCCGCAGCAGGTAGGGCGCGGGTGTGTAGTGGTCCTCGTCCTGGAAGGTGGCGTGGGCCAGCAGGCTCACGTCGCTGCTGGGGACGTTTGCGTGGCGTAGTGCCAGCAGGGCGGCCCGCGCCGCCATCTGGGTCGCGGTCTGTCCGTTCGAGACGGCTGCGGAGGTGAATCCGTTGGTGGCGGCCATGGACGGTTGGCGGGTCCGGGTGCCGTCCCACGGGTCGTGTTCAGGTCGGATCGGGGGTATCCAGGAGCCGGTTCCGGCGATCGTGATGTCGTGCCACAGCACCGTTGTCTCCTCGGGGTCAGGGAAGGGCCGGCTGGGGGGTGTCGGCGTGCGGCCGGATCAACCTCCCGCTGTGGTCGGTGGCGTGTGCGCTGACCCCGGTGATACGGGCCAGGACGTGGCCGTGGGGGGTTGATGCGGTCAGCGTGCCGTCGGCGAAGCGGCAGTGCAGTCGGATCGTCGGGTGGGCGGCGCTGAGTTGGCAGTCGTTGCCCGGCCCGCCGAGGTCCACCGTCTCGATGCCGGCCATCGGGCCGACCTGGGGTGGCTGGTCGCCGTGGGGTGGCAGGAGCAGCAGGTGCACCATGGCGTCCAGCAGGATCGCCGGTACGGTCATGCCGGCCAGGGCCGGGCTCCACGCCTGGTGGTCGAGGCGGAAGGTGGCGCTCGTGCCGTCCGGTCCGCGGGCGTAGTCGCTGGTTCCGGCGAACGGGCCGCTGAGGGTGATGGGCAGGTCGGCGGAGTAGACCGGCATGGTGAAGTCCGGTTCGGGGCGGTGGGTCGCCTCGTCGGTCGGTGCGGGCAACGGGGGGTGGCGGTCGGTGAGCACGACTGTCGTTTCGCAGAGCAGGTCGTTGAAGCGCAGGACCTTGCCGTTGCGGCCGATCCGGTTGGTGGTGATCCGGACCGCCACGACGGCGCGGTCCGGGGACCGGTCGGTGAGCCGGGCGTCCACCGTGATGGTGCGGGGTGGTCCGGCGGACCGGACGGTCACCGACGTGCGGCAGACCAGGTTCCGGAATCCGGTGACGGTGAGGTCGGGGCAGAGGTGTCCGGCGGCGCCGGCGGCGGCTTCGAGGGCGAAGGTGCCGGGCAGGACGTACTCTCCGTTGACCCGGTGGTGGCGCATCCACCGGCCGTCCTGGTCGGCGAGGGTGTGCGGTTCCCAGGTTTTGGTGAACACCGCCCAGCGGTGGCCGCGCAGCAGCACGCCGTCGAGCAGTGGCGTGGCCAGGGACGGGTCGGGTGGGGTGGGTGGCGGGGCGTCGGGTACGGGCAGTGGCAGCGGGCCGCCGGTGGCGTCGGTGCTGATGCCCCGCTCCCCCAGCAGGATGCGTTCCTCGTCGCGGATGAAGAAGACCGCCGCTCCGTTGCCGGGGCGGGTCACGGCGTCGAGGAACTGGGCGGCGCCCTGTCTGCTGCTGATGTAGGCGTCCATCCGGTTACGGCGCAGGGTTTCCCGCATGGCGGTGCTGCTGGCGACGCCGACCTCCCGCCAGCCGCTCCAGAGGATGGCGAGTTCCCGGTGTCCGTCGGGGGCGTTGCGGTCGGCCCAGGCGCTCGCGTATGCCAGGTATTCGTTGACGGCGCAGTAGTCGACGTCTCCGGGGGCGGGGGCGAGGGTGGCCAGGGTGCTGAAGTTGCACCAGATGCGGGGTGGCCGGCCGGTCAGGGCGCGTTTGAGGTTGCGGTAGCCGGTGGCTTTGGTGGCGCGTACGGAGCGGAAGTCGGTCAGGGTTTTCGCGTGCAGGGCCCGGGAGCGTAGGTCGAGGACGGTGTTGATGAGCAGGTCGATGTGTCCGTGCCGGTCCATGATCTCGTCGAGGACCGCGGTGGTCCGTTGCGGGTCGAGGACGTCGCCGACGCGGTGGTGGACCCGGTCGGGTCCGCACAGTTCGGTGAGTCGCTGCACGGTCCGGCGGACCTCCAGGCGGGCCTGGGCGCGTTCGTAGGCGGTCTTGAGGTCCCGCAGTGACGCGTCGGGGTTCTCGCGGCGGCCGGCGGCGATGAACGCGGCCTGGGGTGGCAGTTCGTCGTCGGTGTCCGGTAGCGGGGTGCGGCCGATGAGGTACAGGTGGGGTCGGTCGGTGGTACGGGCGACGGCGTCGAGGATTTCGGGGGTGATGCCCCGGGCTCCGCCGAAGGCGACCACGATCGCGCCGGGGGGCAGGGCGGCTTCCTGCGTCCGGGGTGCGGGCTCGTCGTCGGCGACGGCGAGTTGGTACCAGGTTTGTCCGTGGCAGGCGAGGGTGTGCGTCGGTACGCGGGCGGTCGCGGCCCGGGCCAGTTGCGCCAGTGCGGTCGGGGTGTGCGACGTGTCGGTGATCAGGGTGTTGCCGCTGCACTGCGGTACTTCGGCCCGTACGGAGCGGACGAGCCCGGTGAACAGGCCGGCGAGGGGGTGGGTCGTTGCCTGTGGCAGTGCGGTGAGCAGCGCGGCGGCGAGTGTTCCGCCGGCCCGTAGGGCGGGCAGCGCGGCCTGGATGGTGGTGAACGCGAGGTCCTGGAGGTCCTCCAGGCGGGCGGCTTCGGTGTCGTCGGTGTCGTCGCCGGGGGGTTGCAGGCGGGTGAGGATCCGGATGTGGCGGGGGACGAACGGTAGGCCGGCGAGGGCGTCGGTGGCGGCGTCGGGTGGTACGTGGGTGGCGGTGTCGACTCCCGGTCCCGGGGACCAGATGGCGATGTCGGGGCCGGTGACGGCGGCGGCGAGGTCCGGGGTGTCGGTGACCACGATGCTTCCGGCGGGGATCGCGGGTCCGTCGGGGTCGGGTGGGGTCAGTGGCTGCAGGTGGAGGGTCTGTCGGCGGCCGATGGCCTGCTCGGCGGGTTCCGGGACGGCCCCGTTCGGGTCGGGGCCGGTCGGTCCGGTGAAGCGGATCGATGGTGACCCGGGGGCGGCCGGTGACACGAGGGTGTCGGTGCCGGTGACGACGGCCCGCAGTACCGCCAGCAGGGCGTCCAGGGCCAGGTAGGTGCGGTCGGTGCCGGCTGCGGCGGGCAGGGTGGGTGCCGGGTCGTCGGTGGTGGCCTCGCGTGTGGTGCCGAGGGTGCCCAGGATGGGCAGGCCGTGCTCCCGGGCGGTGGAGCGGCGGGCGACGGCGACGACGGCGGCGCCTTCGGCGACGGTGCGGCCCGCCGGGACGAGGCTGTCGAGGTGCCGGTCCCATCCGCTGATGGGCCGTAGGCTCACCGCGCCGACGAGGGCCAGGTCGCAGGCCCGGTGGCGGAGCTGGCGCAGGGCCAGGTCGAGTGCGCAGTGGGCGGAGTCGCGGTGGGCGTAGACGCTGGTGCCGAAGCCCCGGAAGTCGTAGTAGTTGGCGGCCCGGCCGGACAGGATGCAGGACACGGCGCCGGTGAAGTCGTCTTCGTTCAGTTCGTCGGGGACGACGTCGCCGGCGTCGGCGAGGGCCTTGGCGAGGTACTCCCGCAGTGTCTGGGCCTGCCCGGGGTCGGGGAGCAGATCGAAGGTGGCGGCGCACTCCTGGGCGTGGACCCGTAGCGCGGCGCGGGCGTTGTGCGTGGTCGGCAGGCTCGCCCCGACCAGGATCGCGGTGGTCGGCCGCAGTGTGGTTCCCGGTTCGCCGAGGTCGGTCAGGAGCGGCCCGAGGGCTTGGAGCATCATCAGGTGGGCCGGGTCCATGTGCCGCATCGTGCGGGGTGGGATCCGCACGTCGAGGGGGGACGGCAGCGGGTAGGGGCTGCCGAAGCTGGGTTGTGGGGTGGGGCCGTCGCCGACGAGCCAGGCGGGCACCCGGTCGCGGTCCAGGCCGGGCAGGTGGGTGTTCCAGCCGACGACGACCAGGTCTTCGGCGTCGGGGGCGTGGTGGGTCACCGGCGGCCGGGGGGTGGGTCGGGTCGTCGGTATCCGGTCGGCGAGCACCACGTGGGCGTCGGCGCCACCGAGGCCGAACGAGGACACTCCGACCATTCGTGGGCGGTTCTGGTCGACCGGCCAGGGTGCGTCGGTGACCGGCACCGTGAGTCGGGTGCCGTCGCCCAGCAGCGGGTGGGGGTCGGTGACGACGGTGTGGCCGGGGATCGTGCGGTGGGCGAGGGCGACCAGCGCGTGCGCCACCGACACGAGTCCGGCGAGGACGCCGGTATGACCGAAGACCTGTTTGTTCGATGTCAGCAGGCACGGCCGGTCCCGTTCGCCGAGCCGTGCCAGCAGGGAGCGCAGTTCGATCTCGTCGCCGACGGGGGTGCCGGTGCCGTGGGCGACCACCCAGTCGACGTCGGCGGCGTCGACACCGGCGTCGGCCCAGGCGCGGCTGATCGCCAGTTCCTGTCCCCGGGTGGCGGGTGCGTGGATGCCCTTGCCCCGGCCGTCGGCGGCCAGTCCGGTGCCGAGGACGACGCCGTGGATCCGGTCGCCGTCGGCTACCGCGCGGGCATACGGTTTCAGGGCGAGCATGACGGCGCCCTCACCGATCAGTGTCCCGTCGGCTGCCTGGTCGAAGGGGCGGATGCGGCCACTGGCGGTGATGCCCTGGGCCCGGCAGAAGAGGGTGAAGCCGATCGGTTCGATGACCGAGGTACCGCCAACGAGCGCCACGTCGCAGCTTCCCTCGCGGAGGGCTTTGACGGCGGCGTCGAGGCAGAACAGTCCGGTGGCGCAGGCCGCGTCGAGGGTCAGGTGTTGGGCGTCGTGTGGGATCAGGCCACGGAGCGCGTTGCGGGAGACCGAGGCGGGTAGGTAGGCCAGGGGGTTGCCGCCGTCGCCGCTGTAGTGGGCGCTGATGGCGTGGTCGGCGAGTTCGGCCAGCCAGTCGTCGTCGCCGCTGCGGTGGATGGCGTCGCGGATGAGGCGTTGGTATTCGTCGCCGAGAACGACGCCCTGGGTGCCGAGTCCGGTCTGGTCGTGGATGCCGGTGGTCGCGGCGAGCCACCTGTCGTCGGGCCGGCGGTGTACTCCGGTCAGGGCCTGGACGGTGCAGTGCCGCAGCCAGCGGGTGGTGCGTGGCCAGCCGGGGTGTCCCAGGAATCCGTCGGGTTCGGCGACGGAGGCGGGGTCGGGGATGAACCCCTGCACGTAGCCGGCTTCCCGGATGTAGAAGCTGTCGGTGTCGGTTGCGCTGGCCGACCAGAAGTGCCGCAGGTCGAAGGCGGAGGGTTCGCTGGCCAGCAGGGCGCCTTCCCGGAGCCGGTCGTAGAGGTCGGCGGGGTTGTTGGTGCCGGGCAGGACCACCCCGAGGCCGACCACCGCGATGGCGTCCGGGTCGTGTTCGTCGGGGCCGGTCCGTGGACGGTGCGGTTGCGGGTCGTCCACGGGGCGTGGTGTCGCGGCGGCGGGTGCCGGCTGCGGTTCGGTGAGCGTCACGGTGGTCACCGGGGCCGGTTCGGGGGCGGCCTCGGTGGTGGACGGTGCCGGTTCGGCGACGCTGGCTGCTGTGGTGGGGGGCGGTGGCAGGGTTCGGGGAGGCACACCGACCTGCGCGGCGAGCTTGCTGTGCAGTCGCAGGCCCTGCATGCCGCCGATGCTGATGCCGCCGTCGGCGACGAGGGTCTGCCCGGTGATGAATCCGGTGTCGGGGTGCAGGAGGTGGACGAGCAGCCGGGCCGCTTCGGGGGTGGAGATGGTGCGGCGCGTCAGGTCGCTGGAGCGCGGCGAGTCGCCGAGTGCGGCGGCCGGGTCGTCGAGGTTGACGACGATCTCGCTGGCCACGGAGCCCAGCAGGACGGTGTTGACGCGGATGTCCTGGTCGGCGAGTTCCAGGGCCAGGTACCGGACGAGGGATTCCAGGGCGGCTTTGGTGACGCCGCCGGGGCCGTAGCCGGGGACCGGTTGGTGGGCGCCGACGCTGGACAGGCAGAGGATGGCTGCTCCGGGGCGGCCGGTCATCAGCTCGGCGGCCCGGCGGGAGCAGTGGTAGGCGCCCATGACGTTGGTGGACCAGGCCCGCTGCCAGTAGGTGTCGTCCACGTCGAACAGGGGCAGGAACGCGCCGCCGGCTGCGTTGTTGACGAGGAAGTCGAGGCCGCCGTGGCGCTGCCGGATCAGGTCGAACATCCGGTCGATCTCGCCGCGTTTGGCCACCGAGGCCCGGATGAACTCCGCGCTGAGGCCGGCTTCGGCCAGTTCGGTGCGCAGCAGTTCGGCCTGTTCGACGGAGTGGAAGTAGTTGACGATGACGTGTGCGCCGCAGGCGGCGAGTCGACGGACGATGTCCGCGCCGAGGCTCTTGGCCGCGCCGGTCACCAACGCGACCCGGCCGTGCAGGGTTGGTGTGTCGGTCATCGGGCGGTCGCCTCTGCCTGCGCCTGGACGACGGCCTGCGCGATCCGCTTGAGGGTGCCGACGGTCAGCAGGGAGGTGTTGGCGCGCAGGTCCGGCAGGCCGTACCGGTCGGCGACGCGGCTGAGCAGGGCGACCTGCTTGAGGGACTCCACGCCCAGGTCGGATTCCAGGCCGTCGTCGTCGCCGAGCAGCTCCGGCGGGTAGCCCAGGTAGTCGCCGTACAGGGCGCGGATCTCGGCCAGGACCGTCGCGTACTGCCGGTCGGCGTCCGGTGCGGGCCGGGGTGGGTCAACTGTGAGTGGGGAGGCCGGTGTCACCGGTGCCTGCGGCGTCAGGACGGACGGCGCAGCCGGGACGGCCGGGGTGGGGGCCGCCAGGGGTGGCGGTGCCGCGACAGCGGGAGCCGGGACGGGTGGCGCAGGCGCGACGGGCGCAGGGGACGCGACGGGCGGCGCGGGCGCGACGGGCGCGGGAGACGCCGGGACAGGTGGGGGCACCGGCGTCCGTACCGGGCGTGGGGCCGTGTCGGTGCGGCTGGCGACCAGCGCCCGGACGGCCGCGACCGGGTCGTGCTCGCTCAGCGGTACGACCGCCTGGACGCCCGGGACCGACGCCTCGACGAACCGGGTGACGACCGGCCATTCTCCGCATTCGATGAAGGTGTCCGCGCCGGCGGCGTGCAGGGCGCGGACCGTGTGCAGCATCCGGACCTGGGCGGTGAGTGCGCCGGCCACCAGTTCGACCGGGTCCTCGTCGCCGATGTCGCGGCCGAGCCATGGTGAGGACACCCGCCACCGTGCGCCGCCGTAGGACACGCGGGGTGCGGTGGCCCGTAGGTCCCGGGCGGCCTGGGCGACCGCCGGGGTGTGGGTGGGGTGCGGGACGTCGAGGCGGACGCTGGGCCAGCCGAGCGCCTCGGCAACCCGCTCGGCCTCGTCGATCTGCTGCCTTGGTCCGCTGAGGACACTCTGTCGGGGGGTGTTTTCACAGGCCAGCACCAGGTGGGGGTGGCCGATGAGTCCGGCGAGTGACTCCGCCCGGCGGCCGTCGACCCCGACGGCGAGCATGGTGCCCGGCCAGGCCTGCCGGGTCAGTGCCTGGGACCGGGCCACCGCCAGGCGGGCGGCGTCGCCGACGGAGACGTGTCCGGCGGCGGCCAGGGCCCACAGTTCCCCGATGCTCTGTCCCACGATCGCCACCGGTTCGACGCCCTCGGCGACGAGCAGGTGGTACGTGGCGAGGCTGACGGCGAAGATCTCCAGGTAGTGCACCTCGGGGCTGTAGGGGCGTTCGCCGGCGGCGTCCTCGATCAGCCGGGTGCTGATGTCGGGCAGCCCCAACTCGCGGGCCGCCTTGTCGATCAGGGTCAGCGCCTCGCGGACCGTTTCGTAGCGGCTGTGCAGGTCGCGCAGGGTGCCCGTACGGGGGGCAGCCACCGTGCCGGGCATGACGAAGACAGAATCCACCATGTGCGTCACCCTCGTTTCCATCCCGCTGGTCGGGCTGTGGCGCGCCGTGACGGCGCAGGGACAATCGACGACGTGCGGCCTGCGGGTCCGGACGGGCTCGCCCCGACCCGGGCCGCTCGGGGCAGGGCAGGTTCCCGGCCGGCTACTCCGCAATGCGGGACCGGTACGCCCAGCGGAAGACCAGCGGCTCAGCGTCGCTGTCGTCGGGGCGTTCGAAGTGCTCGTAGCCACCGTTGTGCGGGATCTTCACCTTCGGTGCGTCCGGCGAGATCCGCTGGCTGCGAAGCTCGGGTGGCAGGCTCGCCGGGCCGCCTTCGAGGGCGATCAGGATCGTGGCGTGGGGGGCTGTGGTGTCGTCCGGCTGGGTGGGGACGGTCATGCGGACAGCTTTCCCGGGGTGGACGAATGAGACATGCGTCAGCTGACGCAGAAAACCGACGGAAGGTCGGCGAGTCATCCGTCATCGGGCACCGGCGTTGCGCAGCACCTCCCGGGCGATCTGGTTGCGGCTGCGCAGTCCGAGTTTGTGCAGGGCGCGGGAGATGTGCGTCTGGACGGTGCGGCGGGTCAGGAGCATCGTGGCGGCGATCTCCGGAGTGGAGCGACCCTCGGCGACGAGCATGGCGACGCGCCGTTCGGTGGCGGTGAGCGCCGCCCAGCCCGAGACCGGCCGGGGTGCGCGGGGGCCGCTGACCCCTCGGCGCACTCCCCTGTTCCTCAGCCGCGCCTCGGTGCGGCGGACGTCCCAGGTCGCGCCCATCCGGCTGTACAGGCCGATCGCCTCGGTGGCGGCGGCCCGGCACTCGGTGGTCGCGCCGTGGCCGGCCAGGACCACCGCGAGGTCTTCGAGGGTGGCCGCCAGCTCGGTTCTGGGGCCGGCTGACCGGTAGTGCTGTACGGCTGTGCGCAGCGGCTCGGGGTCCTCGGTGGCCAGGCCCAGGCAGCGTTGCCGCATGGGCGCGGCCCGTCCCGGTGTCTTCTCGGCCTCGGTCCAGAGGCGGGTCAGTTCGAGGGTGGCCGTCACGGTGGAGGTGTCCGTGCAGGCTGACGCCATCCGGATGAGGTCGGCGAACCATGGATGGTGGGGGCCGGCGGCGGTGTCGGGGCGGTGCTGCAGCATGGTGGCGAGTAGGGCGGTGCCCCGTTCCGGTTCGCCCTGCTGTTCGGCGTGCACGGCCCGGGCGGCGAGGAGGAATCCTTCGGTGTCCTCGGCGGGACTGTGGTCGGCGGGCATTGCCGGGTCGGAGTGCAGGTGGGTTTCGGCGAGCGCGCGGTCGTCGCGTCGAACGGCGATCAGCGCGGTGACGCCCCGCCGTAGCAGCGCGGGTCCGCCCCGGTGCAGGCCCGGGTAGAACGGGCCGCAGGGGTCGTCGGCGACCGGGGTCAGTGCGGTCAGTGCCTCGTCCCAGCGGCCGACCCAGTAGTGCAGCATCGCCTCGGTGACGCCGATGGACGCGGCGGCGACGTCGTGGGCGCGGCGGCGGATTTCCCGCGACAGCCGCAGCACCCTGTCGGCTTCCCGCCACCGGGCCATGTTCTGCAGGCTCACGACGCGGCAGTGCAGGGCGAACATCTCCAGTTCCGGATGGTCGGGGTGACCGACGAGGGCGGTGAGCGCCTGTTCGGCGTACCGGAGTGCGGCCGGGTGGTCGCGCCGGTCGGACCGGGTGAGGGACAGCACGACGCTGGCGCCGGCGATCGCGCAGTCGTCGCCGCAGCGGCGGCCGGCGTCGAGGGCCTCGCCGGCGAGGGTCTCGGCTTCGCTCGGTCCGCCGGTGCCGGCCCGGCTGATCAGGGCCAGGGTGCCCAGGAGGCGTCCGTGCCAGGGTTCGGGGATCGCCGCCGGTCGGGTGAGTGTCTGGCGCAGGATCAGTGCGGCCTCGTCGGTCTTCCCGCTGTTGTTGAGCGCGCGGATCAGCAGCCAGTGCAGTTCGCCGTGGGCGTCCAGTCCGGTGGACGACGCGAGGGCCTGGCGGGCCTGGTCGGCGGCCTCTTCCCACCGGCCTAGCATCTGTAGTGAGCGGGCCAGCGCGACGCTCAGTGGGGCCTGGTGCGGGTCGTCTGCGGGGAGTTGTCCGAGCTGGGCGCGCAGCAGCCGGACCGCGAGTGCCGGGTCGGCGTGGGTCAGGGTGTGGGCGGATTTCTGGAGCCAGTCGGGCACCCACCGGTTCTCGACGCCGCCTGCCGCTTCCAGTTGGTGTGCCACGGTGAGTGGTTCGGCGGCTGCGGCGGCCAACTCCCGGGCCAGGTCGAGGTGTAGTGCTCGGCGCAGCGGCAGCGCGACGGCGTCGTGCAGGGCTTGGCGGATCAGTGGATGGCAGAAGGTCATCCGCTGTCCGGAGCCGGCGAGGATGCGGGCCGCGACGGCCCTTTGCACCACGTCGGCGAGGGCCCGCACCGGCCGACCCAGCACGACGCTGAGGTCGGTGACGGTGAACTCGGTACCGAGCAGTGCGGCGGTCCGCAACACGTCCCCGGCGTCCGGCACCAGACCAAGCCGGCTGGTCAACGCGGCGGTGAGGGCCGGGGGGATCCGGTCGTCGTCGTCACGTAGGTCCGCGTGTCCCGCCACGACCTGGACCAGGTCCTCCCGGACGAGGACGTCGGCCAGCTCGTGCAGGTAGAGCGGATTGCCGACCGCCGCGCCCGACCACCGGCTGAGGGTCGGGCCGGGGGGCGCTCCGAGCAGCCCGGTCAGGAGCTGGGAGACCTCCGTGTCGTCCAGCGGCGTGAGGCTCAGCAGGTGCTCGTGGCCCCGGCCGGTGCCGGCTGGCGAGTGGGTCGGGCGGGACGGGTCCTGACGGTGTGCGGCGACCAGGAGCAGGGGCAGGTGTTCCGCGCTCGCGGCCAGGCGCCGCCAGACCACGGTCGACGGCTCGTCCATCCAATGGGCGTCGTCGACGATCAGGACGGTGGGGCCCGCCGCGCACAGGTCGTCGACGAGGGAGACCAGCATCTCGGCCACGACGGCCAGGGTCGAGCCGGTGGCGGGGAAGGCCGGGGGTTGGGCGAGCAGGGTATGGGTGATCTCCGCTCGGGTGGGGTCGTCGGGCCGTTGGCGGACGCCGAGGCAGGCGAGCAGGACGCTCAGTGGTGACTGGTGGGAGAGTTGGTCGGCGACGGCGTGGAACACCTGGTAGCCGCAGTCGGCCGCGGCCTGGGCGATGATGGTGAGCAGTGAAGTCTTGCCGATGCCCGGCTCACCGACCAGCCGGAGCACCGAGCCGGTCCCCCGCCCCAGCCGGGTCAACGCTGTCTGCGTGAGGTTCAGCTCACGCTCTCGCCCGACCCATACCTCGGACCCGGACTCCGGGCCTATTCTCAGCATTCCCATCGAGGGTGAATTGCCGCCGGCGGTCTCTCCGACGACGGATATCCTTGTCCTGGACGAGCCGACTCGCATCACACCGCGTCGGCCGGTAAATCAACTTCTATGGCGACCGCTGCACCGGGCCGCAATACGCTGGCAGGCGACCTTGATCGACCTCCGCCAGATCACATAAATGTCTGATAGCGCGACTACAACACCCCATGATAGCCATCCTCATAGGAAGTGGTCGGAAAATCAAGGGAGACTCGTCGGGTTCACAGGGGACCACTTCTCAGGTTCACTACCAGTGCGGTTACCGGATCGCACAATACGTTTCGGTCAGGTTAATTCATGACGGTCGGTCGGTGCGGCGACGGTGGACGGGCAGAACAGGATCACCGGGCAGCCCCGTCAGCGCGCCCGAGGACGCGAGGCTGACAGGATGAATTCACATCGTCATCGCGAGGGGATTGCCGAATTCCTGCCCGCCTTCGCATCGAGTCCGGCGAGGTCGCCGAATCAGCACGCCAATCACGACCTCGAAAAGAGACTTGATCTCCCAAGGCCGAGTTCGATGCTACATCGCCGCCCGTCAAATCCGATAGCCCTGAGTGAATCTTCACGCACCTTCGGTAACAACCATGGACCGCTCCCGATCCCCCTCGCCCCGGCTCAGCGGACACCGCCGACCGGATCACCACCACAGCAGCTTCTCCGCTGCGAGTTGCTGGGTTCCGGCGAGATGGCGGGCGCGGCGCATGGCGACGACGGCCGTCATGATCGGTCGCGGGTCGCCGTAGTCGCCGGACGTGAACGGATCCGGAACACCGCTCCCGCCGCACACCTCTCCACCCAGGCACGGTCCGCATCGCACGAGCCGCGCGTACGAGCTGACCGGATTCGGTGGCCCGGAGGTTCTCCGTCTCGGTGACCGCCGCGACCCGGTCCCGGGGGCCCACGACGTGGTCGTCGACGTCCGCGCGGTCGGCCTCGACCCGATCGACATCCTGCAACGCTCCGGCACCTTCCGGTTCGCCAACCCCGTCCGCTTTCCCGTCGTACCCGGAAACGAGTTCTCCGGCGTCGTATCTGTGCCGGGGCGGGGCGGGGCCCGGGGATGGTCGCCATCGGTTGGGTCTGGGTCACGGCCCCTCCCCCGCCCGGCCCGCCGGGGCACTGCGTGGAACACAGCGGCGGAGACAACCGCTGTCCGGGCGGCTGACAGGAACAGTCGCGTCGGACCGTCATGCCAGGACGCCACTCACCTCAAGGCAAGGAACACGGCGGGACGGTCACGGTGACGGTTCGGGACGAGACAGCGACGAACGGGGCAGGCCTGCTGATCAGAAGGTGCAGAACGGTGCCGGCCGGGTCAGGCCGAGCTCCGCGCAGTCCCATTCGGTGCCCTGTTCCTGGTACCGCCAACCCGCGTCGGCCGTGTAGTGGAACAGGTAGCGGACGTCGCCGCCGGCCGGACGCTTCACCTCGACCGCCGCCCACGTCTGCGCGCACTGCACACCGGTGGACGCGAAGGACCAGTCCGTCGGCAGCTCGACCAGATCCCCGAGGGTTTCGATCGACGGACAGTCGGGTTCCCCGGGGGTGGCTGCGGGAGGCGCCGACGGGTCGGGCCGGTGGTTGACGGCGAAGGCGACCGTACCGCCGACGGCGAACACCAGCGCTGCGGCTGCGGCACCGGTGGTGACGGTCGCCCGCCGCTGCAACCGCCGCGACCTGCGCAGGGTCCCCTCGTACAGGTCGGCGCTGCCGCCGTGCTCGCTCAGCTCGGACATGGCCTGACGCAGCGGCCCGAGGTTGTCGGTCATCAGGCCTCCTCCATCACGGCCGAGAGCAGCTCGGGCGCGATCTCCCGCATCCGGGCCAGTGCCTTGCTGGTCTGACTCTTGATCGTGCCGACCGAGCACTGCAACAGCTGCGCGGCCTCGGCCTCGCTGCGGTCCTCGAAGAAGCGGATCACCAGCACCGCGCGCTGCCGCTGGGTGAGCTGGGCGAGCGCCTGGTGCAGGGCGAGCTTGAGGTCGGTACGGCCGGCGTGGTCACTGCCGGGCTGAGCCACGTCGGTCAGTTCCCCGGGCAGGGACTCGGCCACCCTGCGTCGCCGCCACCAGCTCACCTGTTGGTGGTACATCGCGGTGCGGGTGTACGCCTCGAAGTGCCCCGGATCGTGCAGCCGCCGCCGGCCCCGGTGGGTCCGGGCCAGTGCGTCCTGCACCAGGTCCTCGGCGAGGTGCCGGTCGCCGGTCAGCAGGAACGCCGTCCGGAGCAGGGCCGGCGAGCGGGTCCGGACGAACTCCCGGAACTGATCGTCGATCGAGTCCGCCATGCCCCGCTCGCATCCCCCGACGTACCGGCACAGGTTGTCAGGGCGCGACGGCGTCGGTGCGGCCGGCTGACTGTGGCGCACACCGTAGCCAGTGTGCGCCACAGCACGCAAACGCGGTCCCTGCGGTCAGCCGGAGATGCAGAACGGCGCCGGCTCGGTGAGGCCGAGGTCCTTGCAGTCGTATCCGCTGCCCTCGCCGTAGTACTTCCAGCCCGTACCGGCCGTGTAGTGGAACAGGTAGACGCCGTCACCGGTCTTCGGGCCCTGCGGGACGGCTCCCGCCCAGTCCTTCACGCACTCGACGCTGCCGAAGGTCATGCCCTTCGGCAGTTCGACCAGCTTCTGCAGATCCGTCCCCGAGGGGCAGTCGGCGCTCTTGACGCCCCCGGCCGCCTTGGCGGTCACGGTGGGCTTGACAGCGGGGGTGCCGTCCGCCGGGGCGGCCGTGGTCGGGGCAGATGCGGTCGAGCTGGCGCTGGCTGCCGCCGGGGCAGGAGCAGATGCGGTCGTGCCGGCCGTGGGCGCCTCCGTGGTGGAGCAGGCGGCGAGTACGAACAGGACGGTGACAGCGGGAAGCGGCAGAAGACGACGTGCAGACATTTCCGGACCCCTATGGATCGTGGTGATCGTTGCTGACATCCGGGTACATGCGATCCACCGCCCGTAGGTTGCCGTCACCCGGAACTTTTTCTCGGCAGGGTGTCGGTGACGACGGACCGACCGTTGATCTCCGTCCCGCTGTCGTAGCCGCGGGAGTCGCGGTGCACGGTGTCCGCAGCGCTGACGGACGGGGGGCGAGGATCCCGGCCGTGGCTCGGGCTGCCGGTCGTGGTCCCACCGCTTGCTTGACAGATCCGTCCCATCTGACGCTTGACGTTCGGTCTAGGTCTCTTGGTCAGTCCAGATGCTGCCCACGACCGAGCCCGTCCGCGAACACAGACGGCGGCCCCATCGAGACGGGGCGGTGCGATGGCGCTCGGGAACGGCCGCCATACAATCGCGGTAAGGCGGAGCGCCAGGCCGAGATTCCGGCACCGGTGTGAGGGAGGGGCCAGGATGTTCGGCAGGATGTTCGACGCGGTGGTCGGCAGGATCGTCGGTTCGACGAACAACCTCAGCGCTCAGATAGACCAGCTCAGGCCCGACCTGAGTCGGGAGTCGCTCGGCGTCGGGCCCGACTTCCCCGGGATCGCCCCGAACCCGCTGATGAGCAGTGATGCGCGGAAGCGCAATGCGGAGCTGCGTACGGGGGCGCTTGCGCTCGGTGTTCTCGTCGATTGGCGGGAGGTGAACAGCAACCCTCGCGTGGTCCTGATGTTCGACGTGGAGACCGCCGACGGCGTCTCGTTCCGCGGTATCGCCGACGAAGGTCTCACGATCACCGAGCTCACCCGACTCGCCCCGGGGCAGACGTTGCCCGTGCGCTACCGGCCGGCCGTCATGGACCACTACGTCGCCCTTGCCCGGGACGCGGACCCCGCTGATGTGCAGCAGCTCTCTGACGAGATCGCGCGCCGCAAGCGGACCTGATCCGAAGCCATTGAGCGTTCTTCAACCGGCTTTGTACTGGTGGGGATGGGTTCGGGTGCCCCGACAGCGGGTTGCGGTGAGGCTCCCGGTAGGACAGCGACCGACCAAGAAAGATGCCTCACCGGGAGCCTCGTCGCTGTCTCACCCCGCCTCGATTCCGTTGTCCAACCGATCGTTGAACCACCTCGCTGACCTGATCCGCGCCCATTGCCAGCAGCATGAGCGCGCCGTTGGTCTGCTCCACCACCCACCGCCGCTTCACCGGCACGAACCCGGCCGTGGTGTCGGTGCGCTTGACCTGCTCCACGTCGATCCCTCGTGATCTCGGCGGCGACCCTGGATCTGGGGCAGACCCCCCACCGGAAGCATCTAACGCCTAGAACTCACATGCGGGGTTCAAGGAACGATGGGTTAGTCCATCCCCTTGCGGCCGGGGGTCCAGAACGGCTTGGTGATCACGTTGCGGCGCGGCCAGTTCCGCTCCTTGACCAGGTGGCGGCGGATCAGCTGGATCGTCCGGGCTTCTCCGGCCAGGTAGGCGCGGCCGGGCTCGGCGGGTAGCTCCAGTCCGCGGACGGCCTCGACCAGTGTCTCGGAGGAAGCCGCGGACCGGCCCCGGCGGTAGCTCCACTCCAAGTCCCTGAGCGTCTTTGGGTCCAGGCGCTCGTTGTGGGAGTCGGTCAGGTTCAGGCGCTCGTCCGGGGAGTCGATCTCGAACCGGCCAAAGACCCGGGCGTCGGCCGGCAGTGCGCGCAGCATCGGACCGTAGGCGGCCTGTGCGGTTTCCTCCCCGGCGAAGAGGTGGTACGGGGCCGGGGCGGTGACGAAGGTGCCCTGCGGTTTCATCAGCATCAGCTCGTCGCCGGGCCGGGTGGTGCGTGCCCACTGCGCGCCGGGGCCGTCCCCGTGGTCGAAGACGACCAGTTCCATGGTCTGGTCCTGGTAGCTCCACACCGTGTAGGTGCGCAGCGTGCCGACCAGCCAGTCGACGGCGGCCGGCCCCGGGGCGAGCTGCAGGCGTACGTGCTGGCCGGGCAGCCAGTCGAGACCCGCGAGATCGGGCCCGGTCAGCGTCACCAGCCGTAGGCGGGGACCCAGCGGCTCGACCCCGTGAACCTGGGCGGCGACCAGCAGGCGGTCGAGCAGACGACTCTTCACAATCGGTCCTCACCATCGGAGTCCAGGCTGTTCCTTGCCGATCGACAAGGCAAGACTTGCCGATCGGCAAGTTATACCCTGTGGCGGTGACCTCCGCCAGCCCCACTGCCGAGCCGATGCGGGAGCGCATCGTGGACGTCGCCGTCGAGCTGTTCGCCCGCCAGGGCTATCAGGGCACGTCGCTGCGGCACATCGCGGAGCGGCTCGGCGTCAGCAAAGCGGCGGTGTACCACCACTTCCACGCCAAGGACGACATCGCCCGCACGGTCATCGGCCGGGCCCTCGACGTACTCACCGAGGCGTCCGACCGGCTGGTGGTGGCCGGCACCGACCCGGGCGCCTGGCAGCGGGCCCTGCCGCAGATAATCGACATCGCCCTGCGGCACCGGCAGATGCTCGTGGTCCTGGAACGCAACGAGGACGTCTTCCACGCGCTGTTCGCCAACGACCCCGAGGTCGGCGCCCGGTTGTCGGCGCAGAACACGAAGCTGTCGGCGCTCTTCGCCGACCCGGCGCTCGACCCGCAGGTCAGGGTCCGGCTCGGCAGCACCCTGGGCGCGATCTTCGGCCCCCTGGTGATGCTGTCGGACCACTATCAGGACATGCCGGCCGACCAGCTGCGCGAGCAGCTGATGGAGGTCATCAAGGTGCTGCTGGACGGCCTGTGACCTAGCGAGTCCTCGCGGAGGGCGAGTTCACCACCGGCGAAGAGGCTCAGTGCCGCGATCTCAACAAGGATGTGTGCCCGATAAGTGATGACACGGGTAACACACCCAAAGCGGCGAAGGGGTGACGGCAGCGCGGCCAAGCTCAATTCCGCTTGACCGCTCACCGCACCCTCGGCGGTGTCGTCCGCAGGCGGTAGGCCTCAATCGTAAACAGCACCGGGCAATGCCGAGGTCCCTTCAGGTCTCCATACGGCACTCCCGTGACCGTGCCCCGAAATTGCGAATGCCCCCGCGGCGCGGGGGCCGTGCGCGGCACCCGGAGTCAACCCGGCCGAACGGATCATTGCCAGCGACCTGCGCGACCGAGGCCCATCCCAGCCCTGTTCCGTTGGTACCAACTGCCAGCCCCCCGATGGTGCAGGCCAGGAGGCTGATGCAGCACACCCTCCAGAGCGTCCTAGGACATTGCTTTCACGATGCCGCTTCCGGTCTCGCCAGGTCGAGGTTTCGCCGCTTACAGGTCGGCTGCTTCAGGACGACACGCCAGCGGTGACCACCCGGCAATGATGGCAGGAGCGATGCACCAATCATGAGGATCACTCGCGTCGCCACAGTCGGTAAGTCGATCCGGTCGACTTACCGACGCAGGATCCTCCGGGCCCGGCCCCTGAGCCGCACGGCCACCTGGACCTGCTCCGAGAGCCGGGAGTCGCGCCAAACAGCTGCTGCGTCGCTGGATGGGCCGCGTGCCGCAGGAATGCTGCGATCCTTCCAGGGGTGATGAGCGACTGCTTGAACGAACAGTCCCGGGGATGCCGCTAGTGACCGTGCACGGTCATCTCGCGGATCGGTGAGTCGGCCGTGACCTTCTCGCAGATGCTCAGCAGATTGGGATGGTTGCGCAGCCGGGTACAGCCCTGAGGGGGATGGAACGAGCCGAGTCCGGCCTTGAGCTGATCCAGCGGCATCCCCGGGTACTGGACGACCCACTGGATGGGGATCGCGAACGCTTGTGGCAGGTCCTGCACGTACTCGAACACCGAAGCGCCGTTGCCCGTGCGGGGTCTGCTCGGCGATGTCGGCGATCCGCTGCGCCACCGGAAGCAGCCGGTGTCGACCGGCCGCTTCCGATAGAACGGCCCGCCCCGACAACTATGGGATCAGAGCGCACCCCCGCAGGGCATCAGTGAGTGGACCCGCGACTGGATCTGCGTCATCGGGCGTATCCCGAGGCTCCGGCGAAGTCGTTAGGTGATGCCGAGTGGTGCCAGTGGTCGGTTGCTGTCGCGGGCGTGATGTCGGTTGGCGGCGCCGATGTCGGTGACTCCGGTCAGGCGTGGGGCGCCGATGGCGGCGTCGCGGAGGGCGGCCATGACTTCGGGTCCGGTGCCGGTGCGGATCTGGGACCGGTCGTCGTCGTAGGTGACGTCGTGGATCCAGTGGACCTTGTTCCCGCTCGGCCGGTGGCTACGGATCCAGCCGGCCGGTCGCGCTGGTCTCGCCTGGTGGATGCGGAGGTCGGTGATGGCCTAGACGGTCTCGGTGGTGAAGCGTTTCGGCTGGTCGAGGCGGCGTCTGCGGCGGCGGGACTGGGTGGCCTGGGGGGCGTGTGGGAAGTCGATGCCGGTGGAGATCGTCAGGCGGCGTGAGGCCGCCGAGCCACCGGGAGAGTACGTCAATTGACAGATGTCTCTCGCCGGCTTGATCGAAAGACTCGACACCGCCATCTGAGGAGGCTGTGTGAAGGTACCGATCTCGGCGGTCAGTGGGTGCGCGGCCGAAGCCGGAGGTTCCGGATCGCGTGAGGAGAAGATCATGATTGTTCAGCAGGGGGCGCGTGCGGCAGCGGTCACCCTCAGCGCGGCCGAGGTTCGGACACACCCCTGGTGTGGCCCCCTGGACCGGGCACCGCAGCGCTATCGGGGACCGCATCGGTTGAGCGCCGGAGGCTGGCAGAACTTTGTCGATCGGCTGGAGCGCCGGGAGGAGATGGCCGTCGTCCGAGCGGCCCTGACGGGTAACCGTCAGGTCCTCGACGTGGGCGGTGGTACTGGGGAGATCACCCGTGCCGTTGCAGGCGACCTCGGTCGATGCGTCACCGTCGAGCCGCACGTCAACCGTGTCGAGCGGCTGCGACTGGGCGTGGGCGGCACCGACGTGGGTGAACTGGAGGTCCATCCCGGACGGGCGGAGGCGTTGCCGTTTACGGACGGCAGCTTCGACGCGGTGTTTTCCGCCTGGGTTCTGCCCTACGTCGACGATCCGGTCAAGGCTGTGCGGGAGATCGCCCGGGTGTGCGACCCCACGCATGGCGAGGCCAAGGTGGTGCTCATCGGCGGATCCCCGGACAACGAGCTGGTGGCCCTCCTCAACGAGGTCTGCGTGCCGATCGCCGGGGAATCCCACGATCACCAGGGCTATCTGCTGGCGACCGCGGCCCAGACGCTCTCCGAGCATGGTTTCGGCCGGTTCTCCCTGAGCCGCACCGAAGCCGCCCTGCACTTCACGGAACCGAGTCTGGCGGAGCGGATCCGCTCCGCCGCGGACCTGCTGGTGGATTTCTGGTACGACGGGCATCCGCGTGCCGCTGACATGCGGGAGGCTCTCGTGCCGGCCCTCGGCCGCCATTTCGCCCGACGACCCCATGCCATAGGGGATCAAGGGCTGGTCCTCGTCGCCCGGCCTGGGGAGTCCGCTTGACCGCCGATCCAGAAACTGGAGAAAGCGGCTTGTGGCCCGTGGACAATCCACCCCGGTTGGTGGGGCGACTGGCCCACTTGCGGGCGCTGAGGCAGGCAAGGGTGGTGAGTGCCGATGCGGGGCTCGTCCGCGTCGCGGTCACCGGCGAACCCGGAGTGGGCCGCAGCGCGTTGCTCGACGAGTTCGTGGGATCCTGCCGCCGGGAAGGCGGGTTCGCTGTCCGCGTCCGCTGCCGGCTGGCGGACCGTCAGGTGCCGACCGCGCTGGTCACTGACCTTCTCCGGGGCCTCGCCGAAGAGGTTTCACCGGTATCCGATGCGCGGCGGTCGACCTGCCGGACGCGGCCACCCCTGTTGGGATGGCAACCCACCGGAACAGACGACTGGGCAGACCGCGACCGGCAGGTGTCCGTGGCACGGGCGGCTGTCGCCGCGTTGGCTGGGCGGGGGCCGCTGGTCGTCGCGGTGGACGACATCACGTATGCCGGCCGTCCGGCGCTCCAGTGGCTGCGGCAGGTGTTGGAGGCGTGCGCGCGATTACCGATCCTTCTGCTGGTGTCGGTCCGTGCCGGCGAGCCGCCCACCGCGCCCGAGCAGTTGGCGGAGATGTTGACCGACGCGACCTGGTTGGAACTCGACGGGCTGACCGAGGCGGAGACCGGCGACCTGTTGTGCGCCCTGTTGCCGTCCCGGCCGCCCGGACGCTTCGTCGCCGAGGTCCACCGGTGGTGCGGCGGCAGTCCGTACATGATCGGGGAACTCGCCCAGGTCCTGCGCAGCCGCTCCGCCGGCTCCGGCTTGCCGCACAGGGTCGACGAGGTGGTACTGCACGACGCCCTGCGGCTGGTGCGCGGGCGGTTGAACCGGCTGGGGACCGCGCTGATGCGGATCGTGGAGATCATCGCGGTGGCCCAGGGCCACGGCGGTGTCGATGCGGCGCTGGTCGCCCACCTCACCGGCCTCGACGTCCATGAGGTGCTGACCGCTCTGGACCTGCTGATCCGCATGAGGTTGATCGGGGACGCCGAGAGTCTTCCGCTGCGGCACCCGGCCCTGGGTACCGCGATCGCGGCGTCGATGACGGCGATGGCCCGTAGTGCGACGCACCTCGGCATCGCCGAGTACCTGTTCGTCCTGAACGCTCCGGCGGATCGCATCGCGTCACACCTGACTGCCTCGACGGTTGCGCCGAGCGGGTCGTGGCCGGCTCAGGTCCTCCTGCAGGCCGCCGATCATGCCCGGGAGACCGGCGCGGACGGCGTCGAAGGACGCTGTCTGGAACTGGCGGCCCGCGTCGCCACCGGTACGCAGCACCGGGAGGCCATGCTCCGGCTCGCTCGTCTCGAGATCCGGCGGGATCCGGAGAGCGGGCTGCGCGCGGCTGCCGCGGTGCTGTCGGAGGACAACGACCGCGCCGTGGTGGCGGGGATGCTTGGGCAGATCGGCCGTGCCCTGTACGAGATGGAGTTGGGCGCACACCAGCACGACCTGCTCGACCGGATCGCTACGAGTGTCCGCGGGACGGTGTTCGAGGGCTGGGCCGAGGGGTACCGGAAGTTGCACCGGCCTTTCCTTGGCCGTCCGGTGCAGGTGCGCCGGCGGATTCAGGGGCTGCTGGGTCCACGGGATGCGATGGCGGTGCTTGAGGGCGACGACGCCGACCGGCGGCCCGTGCAGACCGCGTGGTCTGCTTTGGATGCTTTCCTGCGCTATCTCGTCGATTCGGACCCGCGGGCGGCGGTGCGGGAGGCCCGGCAGGCATTGGGGCAGGACGGGGCGGGGTTGGAACTTCACCCGCTGGCACGGACCGCGGCGTTGGCGGTGCTTGCGGACGCCGGCGATCATCACGAGGCGATCTCCTGGCTTGACCGGTTCGACCGGTCGGAGTCCGAGGGCCAGTCGTCACCGAAGGGGTGGTTGGCCTCGGTCCGGGGCCGGATCGCGCTGGCCGTCGGAGACTTGGACGAGGCCGGTAGTTGTCTCAACGACGCGCTGTGGGAGCAGGGAGAGGGGCCGGATGCGTCGCATGATCCGATCACCGTGATCCTGGTGGGTCTGCTCGCCGACGTACACGTCAGCCGCGGTGAGCTGGACGACGCGCGTGCTCTGCTGCGTCGCTACCGGCTGGTCGACGAGTTGCCGCCCGGTTGGCACTACTGTGAGTTGCTGCTGGCCCGGGCCCGGATGCGGGCCGGTGACGGTGACCTTACCGGAGCCCGCCGGGACCTCGCCGACCTGCGAGCCCGCGCGTACCAGGCGGGTATTCGGCTGCCGGGGAGTCTCATGTGGCGCCGGTACGGTGCCGACCTGCTGGTGGCGGTGGGGCGTCGACGGCAGGCCGTACGGGTAGCCTGTGCCCAGCTCAGGTTCGCCGACGCGGTCGGGTCGCCGCTGGAGCGCGGCCGGGCGTTGCGGGCCCAGGCGTGTGCCAGCGGGACGGCGGAGAAGCATCGTCTGCTGCGCGAGGCGGTGGCTCTGCTGAGTAAGGAGGAAAGCCTGGACGCGGCACATGCGCTCGCCGATCTGGGTTCGGCGCCGAGCGGATCGCTGCCCCGTCAGGAGGCGATCGCCGCTCTTACGCAGGCGGTGGATATCGCCGACCGGTGCGCCGCCGGCGCCTTGGCGTTGCGGTCGCGCCGACAGCTGCTCGTCGCGCATGAGCGGGCACCACGGCAGATGTCCCTGCGAGGTGTGCTCACTCTGACCCGTCGGGAGCGGCAGATTCTCATCGACGCGATCCGGGGTGCCACCAACAATGGGATCGCTCAGACGCGGCACATCACTCGGCGGACGGTCGAGCTGCATCTGTCGAGCGCATACCGCAAGCTCGGTATCACCGGGCGTATCGACCTACCGCAGTTGTTTCGGGACCCGGCGTTCTGGCCGCTGCTGGCCGATGGTCTGCCGGCGCGTGGTCGCCCGTCGAGCTGACGAGCTGGCCGCCGGGCCGTTGTGGCCCGGCGGCCCTCGCCGCAGCGTCATCCGGGCGTGTGGGTCCGGACCGTGTGGCCGATGCGGTGTGCTTCGGCGTGGATTTCGCGGTGCCAGCGTTCGCACGGACCACTCAACCGTGATGTGACGATCACCAGGTCCACGGCCTTGTCCGGCAGCAGTGTGTGGAGTCCGACGGCATGGCCGACGCGGCGACCCCGGCCGGCCAGGGCGTCGACCACCTGTGGGTCGAAGTCGAAGAGGGCGGCGTCGGCGAGCCGGTCCGGTATCTCCGGGCCGCAACCCAGTACCGCGACGCGTGTGGCGTCCCCCAGCATGGCGGCCTCGTGGTCGAGTTCATCGACGACCGATCGTCTCCGGGCTTCGACGGTCGCCGCGTTCAGGGCCCGGTACTCGTCCTCGACGTTCCATTGGTGGTTGATCTGGAAGCCGGGCTGTTCCCGGCTGAACCAGCTGAACAGGAGTTCAACCACTGGTTCAGGGTGACGCTGTAGGAACGTCATCAGGTTCGTCAGGTTGCTGGCCTGATCGAGGTCGGCGGATCTCGGGTGTGGCACGTCGACCGCCCACGCGTCCTGGTTGATCTGGAACCGTAGGCCGTGCCGGAAGAGCCGGAACCCCAGTTCCAGATCCTCGCCACCCCAGCTGCGGAAGCTCTCGTCGAATCCGCCGACGGCCCGGAACGCGTCTGCCGGCACCGAGCAGTTCAGCGACCAGAACCACTGCCAGGGCACGGTGGTGCGGTCCAGGTCGAACGCGAAGCGTTCGAACGCTCGATGCCGGATGTCGTGGAACGTCGCCGCGTCGCCGTAGCGTCGGACCACTTCCGCCACCGGTGTGGTCCGCAGGGCGGTGGCGAGGCCGGGCGTCGGGTCGCCCGGCCGGTAGCCGAAGGTGTATCCGATGACTGCGGTGGGCCCCGTGGCGTGGGCTTCAAGGTGGGAGGACAGGAAGTCCGGGCCGGGCAGGATGCCGCTGTCCGCGAAGACGAGCACCGGTGCCGACGCCAGCCGGGCACCTCGGTTGCGTGCCGCCGCGGCCCGGAATCCCCGGTCCGGCTGGAAGTGGTACCGCAGGTGAAGCCTGTGGGCGAAGGTGTGTACGACGTCGCGGGTGTCGTCGGAGGAACCGTCATCGGCGACGATGACCTCAACGGTGCCCGCCGGCATCCGTTGGGCGGTCAACGCTTCCAAAGTTCCCCGGAGCAGGTCCGCCCGGTTGTACGTCGGGATGACGACTGAGATCCATGGTCCGGCGATGTTCACCTGTGCTCCGTTCCGGGCGGGGTTCAGCGCCGCGGGAAGACGGAGGCCACCAGTTCCTGCCGGGCCGGGCCGTGTTCCTGGAAGATGCCTCGGAACACCGAGGATGTCATCTGGGCGGTGGTGCGCACCCCCCGCATGCTCATGCACAGGTGCTCGCCGTGACCGATCACGGCGATGTCGACGGAACCGGTGATCGCGGTGATTTCGGTGGCGATGTCCTGCACGAGGCGTTCCTGCACCTGTAGTCGGTGGGCGTGGCGGTGCGCGATGCGCGCGAACTTCGACAGGCCCAGCACGTCGCCGTCGGGCCGGTAGGCGATGGTCAGCGAGCACGAGAACGGCAGCAGGTGGTGTTCACACAGCGACCACACCTTGATGTCCGAGACCATGATGATTTGTCCGTCGGTCCGCAACGGGAAGCGGGTGTCCACGTCGCCGGCCTGGTAGCTGCTGAACTCCCGCCACCAGCGAGCGAAGCGCGCCGGTGTCTCCTTGAGGCCGTCGCGGTCCGGGTCCTCTCCGATCTCGATCAGCAACTGCCGGGCAATGTGCTCCAGCGGGTCCTGGGCGCCGGATTCCCTCTCCGTGGTTGTCATTTCCCTCTCCGTTCGCCCCATACGGCGATGTGCAGCCGAGTCGTCAGATTCCAGCCTCGGGCGACCACTTCGTCGCCGAGTTCTTGCAGCCCCCGCGCAACGTCGTCCGCCGTCCGTCCCTCCGGCATGATCCACACGGGTCGGGTTCCGTAGGCTGCCACCACGGTCGCCACCTCGTCGAGGTCACTGACCGAGCGGCAGACAAACTTGAAGGCGGTTCCGGGAACGGCGGCCAGCGCGGCCAGCGCCTCCGGCCGCAGCCGGCGCGATTCCCGGTCGCCTGCGTGGGCCAGTTTGGGGGAGACGTTGAACCGGACACCGAGGTCGACCAGCGCGGCGGCCGGGGTCACGGTGCCGTTCGTCTCGATCTCCAGGCGGTGGCCGTCCGCCGTCAACGCCGCGATCAACGGTCGCAGGCGGGCCTGTTGATTGAGCGGTTCGCCGCCTGAGATGACCACCAGCGGCACATCCATCGCCGCCAACCGGTCGTACACGGTGCGCCACGGCATCCGGTGCAGTTCGACCCGCGGATCGTAGGCCGTTCCCGTGTCGGCGGCACCGGTCCAGTCCCAGGTGTACGGCGTGTCGCACCAGTGACACGACAGGTTGCAGCCGCCCAGTCGGACGAAGGCGCACCGTCGGCCTGACGACGGGCCCTCGCCTTGAACGGCGCTCAGGTGGGGCCGAAAATCTCGTTCACGACGAGTATCGGCTCCACCACGGCATCACCTGCCTCCCGGTTCTCGTCCACACGGGCTTTCACGGGCGGTACTCCGCCCAGGTTTTGGGCGTCTCGGACACCCGAACCGAGGACAACTCCGGATAGCGCTCGTGCCACTTGTCGTAAATCCAGCGGGACAGATTCTCGGCCGACGGGTTCCGGTCCACCACGTCGTTCAGGTGACGGTGGTCGACCTCCTGATCCAGCCATCGGGAGAAGGGGGCCAGGTCGCCGTAGTCACGGACGAAGCCGACGTCGCTCAAGGCGTCCCGGTCAGCGGTCAGCTCCAATTCCACGATGTAATTGTGTCCGTGCATGCGACTGCACGGGTGCTCTGCCGCCAGGCCGGCGAGCGAGTGACTCGCCGAGAAGTGGAACTCTTTGCTGATGCGGAATGTCATGTCGAACCTCCTGCGCCAACAATGGCCGACCCCGGCGTCCCGTTGCATCACGGCGTTGACCGAGAGGTTCAGGTCGGCCGACCGTAGAACGCGACGGGGCGCTGGCGGCTCGGCCGCTTCGGTGGCTCGGCTCGGAAACTTCGGTCGTCCGCCGTGATGCGTGCCGACCCGGCCCGGACGACAGTGATGCAGCACAGCACCGTTCGGGCCCCGCACTTTCGGGCCGACTGCACCTGTTCGTGTCGACGCACCTGGAGGTATCCGATGACCCACGACGAGAATCGATCGGGCTCTTCCTCCGCCCTCATAGTCCTTTCCGGAGGAATGGACTCCACCACTCTCATGGCGTACTACTCAGCACTGCGATTCAGCCTGATCGCTGTCACCGTGGATTACGGTCAACGGCATCGCCGCGAGATCGACTCGGCTCGGGCGATCGCCGATCACTACGGTGCAGTGCACCAAGTGGTCGACCTCAGCGGTCTGGGCGGGCTGCTCCCTGGATCGGCGCTGACCGATGACACCGTGACCGTTCCGGACGGTCATTACGCGGAGGCGTCCATGCGCGCCACGGTCGTGCCGAACCGCAACGCGATCCTGGCCAACGTCGCGGTCGCCGTCGGCGTCGCCCACCGCGTCGGCGTGGTGGCGCTCGGCATGCACTCCGGCGACCACTTCGTGTACCCGGACTGCCGTCCCGCCTTCGTCACGGCCCTTCGCGAACTGGTGACCGTCGCCAACGAGGGATTCCCCACTCCGCGGGTAGAGGTGCCGTTCATGACCTGGACCAAGGCGGAGATCGCGGCACACGGCACCCGGCTGGGTGCCCCACTGTCGTTGAGCTGGTCCTGTTACAAGGGCGGCGACCAGCACTGCGGGACGTGCGGAACGTGCTACGAGCGCCGGGAAGCGTTCCGTGAGGCTGGCGTGCCGGATCCGACCCACTATCTCGACGATGTCACGCAGTTCGCCCACCCGGGACGGTGACCACACACGTCACGCCGGTGCTGCACCTGTTCATCGAGGCGTCCCCCTGTCGTCGGGCCGGACGCGTGACCTGGAGGTATGGTGACCGAGCTTCGCCCATTCACTCTCGATGACCGCCTGACCGTATGGGCGCCGTACGAAGCCGAAGCCCGCTGGCAGTACGACGAGATCTTCTCCCATCGATGCTACGACGGCGTCCAGATCGAGCCCGACGGGATCGTCATCGACGTCGGCGCCAACATCGGGCTTTTCACCCTCTTCCTGAAGCGCAAGTTCCCTGACGCGCGGGTACGCGCATTCGAGCCGATGCCGCAACTGGTGCAGGCGTTGCGCCGGAACATCGAGGAACAGCAGCTCGGGGCGGTGTCAGTGCACCAGAGGGCACTCGGCACCCAACAGGAACGAGCCGTGTTCGAGTACTACCCGTTGGCGCCGGGCAACTCCACCCGCTATCCGGCTGACAAGGAGCTGCAGATCGCAGTCCTCTCCCACGAAGCTCCCGAGGAGTTCATTCGGAGCCACTACCGCGCTGAGCCGGTGTCCGTGCAGGTCGACCGCCTATCCGACTACCTCTCCCCCGACGAACACGTCGGCCTGGTGAAGATCGATGTCGAAGGTGCCGAACTCGACGTCCTCCACGGGATCGATCGTCACCATTGGGCACTCATCGACCAGTTCCTCCTGGAGGTCCAGGACCTCGATGGTCGACTGGCCGCCGTCACCGCCCTGCTCGAGGCGCACGACTTCACCGTGGCCGTCGAGCCGTCACCCCTGATCCCACCCGAGATCCGCACATTCCTGGTCGCTGCGGTACGCCATGCTCCCTGAGCCGTCGCAACCGGCTTTCCGAGGTGAGTACGGGAACCGGTGCCGGTAGCGGCTCGGGCCGGCGTTGTCGCCGGCGCTGTTCGAGCTGCCGCGCGGCCCGGCGGTCACCACCGCGCAGCACGCCGAGCGCCGGCGGCCCTGCCGATGACCACGATCGACGGGACCACGATGACGGTCGCCGGCACACTGGCGGTCCGGCCCGGTACCGCGAACCTGGGTGCTGCGGGGAATACCGGCGACGCGAGCCCGGCCTGCGGCTTTCGCACGATCATGCACGGCGTGCCCGGGGTACAGCAGGCCGTGTGTCGAGGGGTTCGGCGAGGAACTCATGGGCGCCTCGCAGCCGGGTACCGAGGAGCGTCTGCGCCCGCTGGATGGTCAATCGGATCTCGGCCGGTCGCTGGGGATTAGCGCTGCGGATCGGCCTGATTGTCGCCGGGTCGAGGCCGTCGCGCGCCGCCACCAGCAGGCCGAGCTCATACCGGCTCACGGCATCTGCGCCCGCTACGTTCAAAATTCCGCGGTAGCTGCTGGCGGCCAGTTCGACCAGTGCTTCGGCCAGGTCGGTGACGTGCACCGCGTTGCGGACTTCGTCGGTGAACAGTCCGCCATGGATGCGACCAGCGGCCAGGTCGTGAGTCAACCGCTCATGGTCGCCACGTCCGTCGCCCAGAATGAGCGAGGTCCGGACGACGACGGCGTTGCGGTGCACCGCTCGGACAGCGGTCTCGGCGGCTGCTTTCGCAGCACCGTACGGGTATATCGGATCGGGTGTGGCGTCCTCGGCGTAGTGGGTCGCCCGCCCGGAGAATATCGAATCGCTGGACACGTGCACGAGTCGAACACCAGCGGTGGCGACGGCGACGTTGGCTGCTCCGTCGGCGGTGGCTACCCAGTCGTTTCGGTCGCGGGCAGCCGCGGCGTGGATGACCACGTCCGGCCGGATCCGGCGCAGAAGTTCTCGTATGGCTGCCGGATCGCAGATGTCCAGCTGCTGGTCGGCGGTCTCAGTCGGTGTCGCGACATAGGTGCCGACCACGTCCCAGCCCGCCGCGACGGCTCGGCGAAACAGGTGTCGGCCGAGCGTTCCGCTGCCGCCGGTGATCAGCAAACGGCCGTTCACGGGACCGGTGACACCACGTCGGGGGTGGTGTCCTGTGCCGCCTGGGCGGAGCCTGTCGGTGACGCCACCCAGCGGTCGGGGTGCCTGCGGTACCACTGCACGGTCTCGGCCAGGCCCTCGGTGAGCGACCGGATCGGCCGGTAGCCGAGGTCCCGGGCGGCCTTGGTCCAGTCCACCGAGTATCGGATGTCGTTGGATCTGCGGTCGGAAACGTAGTCGACCGAACTCCAGTCTGCGCCGCAGGCGCGCAGGACGGTCCGGGCCAACTCGTTGTTGGTGAGCCCCGTGCCGCCGCCGATGTTGTAGATCTCGCCCGGGATCCCCTTGTGGAGCACCAGTTCGATGCCACGGCAGTTGTCCTCGACGTGTAGCCAGTTCCGGATGTGCTCACCATGGCCGTGGATGCCGACGCGGCCCCCGGCGAGCAGGCTCGTCACGAAGGCAGGGACGATCTTTTCATGGTGCTGACCCGGGCCGTAGTTGTTCGTGGACCGGGTGATGCACACCGGTACGCCGTAGGTGTGGAAGTACGAGTTCGCGACCATGTCACTGGCCGCCTTGGTCGCGGCGTAGGGATTCGTCGGCCGGAGCGGATCGTTCTCGCAGGCGGTCCCGGTCGGCAAGGGTCCGTACACCTCGTCGGTCGACACGTGCACGAACTTCCGTACGCCCAGTTGCGCTGCGGCATCGAGCAGCATACGGGTTCCCTGCACATTGGTGGCGACGAACTTCTCCGTCGTTTCGAATGACCTGTCGACATGTGACTCGGCGGCGAGGTGGACGACAGCGTCGTGGGTTGCGACCAGGTCAGCGACCACAGTGCCGTCGAGGATGTCCCCCTCGACGAACGATAGCCGCGGATGATTCAGTACACCGTCCAGATTGTACAACGTGCCGGCGTAGGTAAGCGCATCCAACACGGTCACGCGGGAGATGTTCTCGTCGCGTAGTAGGCGCCGAACGAAATGCGAGCCGATGAACCCCGCGCCACCGGTGACCAGAACTCTGTCCACAGCCGCACACCATCCTCGAAACAGCGATTTTCCCCGTCCAGTCCCGACCATCATGGTCGCCGGCCGCGGCCACTCACATCTCGGCCGCCCCCGAAGTGTTGCCCCAACTCCGACCGAGACTCGGCCCGCCGGTACGGCGCGACTTCCGTGCCGCTGTCAGCGCCGTCCTATCGGAGGTGCGTCGCCGACCTCTCGGTCAGAGCCCGTGATGCGCCGCCCGGCGACCGGCGACGACGATGACGTCACAAGGCCGGCCCCTTAGTTCCTTCTACTTATGGAGAACCCGTGAATGTAGCCTTGGTCCTGTTGACGCACAATCCGGACGAGCCCGCCGGCGTGGAGCGCGGGATTGCGTCACTCGCCGACGGCCTGCGCGAACTCGGCCACCGCGCGATCATCATCGCCGCCGGTCCGCCGACCGCCGCGGACGGGCCGGACACAGTGCGCCTGAAGACGTTGACCCTGTCGCCCCCGGTCGTGTTCGACGACGTGAACGTCATGCCGGACGACCCGGATCCGCTCCGGCAGGAGGTCCTGAGCCTCATGGCCGAACACGACATCGATGTCGCCTGCTGGACCGATGCCGGCGTGGGCCTCGGATATCTCGGTGCGGCGCCGGCCGGAGTCCGTACGGCGCTGATGGTCTACTTCCTCCGCGTCGACGAACCGATGGCGAAGAGTCTGGCGCTCAAGCCCGACGCCGTGATCTCCATCAGCGATTTTCTGATCGACGAGGCCGCACGGGCCGGTCTCGACTCCGCCGGCTGGCACTCCCTGCCCAACGCGCTGTTGTGTCCGGGCAACCCTCCCGACCACGCCGTGCGTGAGCAGCTGCGGCAGACGGGGCCGGTTCGGATCCTCGCTCGAGCCGACCCGTCCAAGGGAGTGGCGGACCTGTTGCGGGCATATCCGGAGGGTTTCGGTCGGCAGGTGGAGATCGTGCTCGGCGAGGCGGCTTTCGAGTTGTGGCCCGGCATGCAGCGCGACATGATCGCGGAGTGCCGGCAACTGGCCGCGACACTGCCGGGTGTCGAGATCCTGCCTGCCATTTCCTGGACCGACGCGCAGCCGTTTCTCGGGGGCGCATCGGTGGTGCTCGTGCCGTCCACCAGTCCCGAGACGTTCTGCAACGTCGCGGCCGAGGCGCTGTCGATGGGTACGCCGGTCGTCGGTTACGGCTTCGGTCATCTTCCCGTGCTGGTCGGCGAGGCCGGACGGATCGTGAGTGTGAATGTGGTCGGCGGCTTCGGACATCTTCCCGCGCTGACCGGCGCGGCTCTTGAGATGATCGACTTGGACAGCGGGCCCGCCCGGCTCTGGCGTGCGACGGCGGATCTGCTGGCGGACCGGGATACCTACCATCGGGCGTCGCGGCAGGCACCCCGGCAGGTGGCTACCCAGACGCCGACGGCCGTCGCAGAGGAGTTCCTGCGCATCACCATGGGCACTGCGTGAGCTGACCGCTCGTCGGGCGAGCCCGTCGCCTCGATGGGTTCAACGAGGCATGCGGGGCACCCAGCCATGACGCCCGAGGAAGAGGCGGACTCGGCCGAAGCGAGGAGGCAGCCGATCTGCGCAGGCAGCTCGACGAGGCGACCGACAGCTGACCGTGTACGGGTCTGCTGCTGTCTCTGGTGAGCCCGCAGTGCTTTCGGTAGCGTCAGGTGCACCGTTGGCCGTCATCGATTGGGGACGTCACCCACGTGTCACACATTGAGAAGATCACCGGTGAGCTCAAGGCCCTCATGGCGGGCGTCGAGCGGGCGCAGGGGTTGACGGCCGCTGCCGACCGGCAGGCGCAGGAGGTGGCGTTGCGGGCCGCGAGCGCCGGCTTCCTCGCGGTCGCGGCGGGCGTGGCCCGGGTGCGTAGTGCTCTCTCGGATGTACAGGGCGGTCTGGGGAGGCTCGGGGGGTCGATCGGTGAGGCGACGAAGGCCGTCGCCGCCGTACCCCAGCAGGCCACCCCGCAGGAGACGATCGCCGCACTGACGCCCGTGCAGAGCGCCGTCGGCGGCGCCCGCGACGCGGCCGGCGGTGCCATCACCCGGATCGGTGAGACGCAACAGCTCGTCACCACGATCCTCCAGGGCGGCCAACCCGGACCCCTGCTACAGGCCCTGGACGGCATCAAGCAGGTCCTGATGCAGGTCGTCGCCCGCACCAGCGGCGCACGACAGGCCATCGAGGCGGCGATCGCCGAAGCACAGAGGGTGGGATCAGCGGGAAACTGACCGGGGCTGGAGGTCAGCCGACGACCAGCCCTACCTGTCTCCGTGACCCGCCGTCCACACCTCGTGCCGTCGGCGACATCACGTCGGGTGGCCGCAGCAGCGGTGATCCCTGGTCCCGCCCGTACACGGAGGCTCTCCCACCGGCCCGAGGACCAGGACTCCTGCTCGGTCAGACGACATGGGGCGGCGTCCGTTGGAGCTTGGGAACGAATGCGCCGATCTGGTCGCCGGAGAGAGCTACCGGGTCCACCGGAACACCACGCCACAGGAGATCGCCGGCGCACGACGACACACAGGCGATACGGGCGATCCGAACAAGGAGGTCGGTCACGCGGACGTCCGCGTGCAGGGCGAGCAGGTCGCGGATCTGGGCGACGCGTTGCTTGCCGTGCCGGTCGATGGTGTCGGGCAGTTCCTGCGACAGCGGTGCCTCCTCGATCATGGTGAGACTCCCGAATGGCAGGGTGAGCGCGGATCGCGTCCTCGACCGGTGCTGGGACGACCTGCTCCCCGGACGCCGTCATGATGAGTTCCTTTTCCGGCCGGTGATGTACACGTGGTCGGGCCACCGCCCCGGGCAGGCGATGGCCCGGTACCCCGACGCCGTCATGGCACCGCACCAGCGCCGCTCGCCAACAGCGCAGACGCCGAGTCAGTCAGCCACCGGCGGAAGGCCAGAGGCCGGGGTAGGTCGATGCGGGCGCGGTGGGGTCGGCTCCCTGGCCGGAGGGTAGCTCGGGGCAGAGACGCCGGTAGGGCTCCGACCCGACGTGGTAGGCCCATTCGCCGTCGGTCAGGTTCCGTCCCGCTCGGCGGCAGAGCTCGGCGGGCCAGGTGTCCGGGGTGGGGGTGAGGCGGGCGGTGTGGTCCCAGGAGGCGGTGGCCAGCGTCCTGCCGTCCGGGCTGAAGGCCACCGCCGTGACCCAGCCGACGTGACCGGCGAGACCGACGATCGTCCGGCCTCGGTCGCGGTCCCACAGGCGGGTGGTGCCGTCCCGGCTGCTGGTGGCGATGGTCTGTCCGTCCGGGCTGAACGCGACCGCGTTCACCTCTGCGGTGTGTCCGGTCAGGACGGACGCCACGCGACGGGCGGCAATGTCCCACAGCAGGGCGGTGCCGTCGGCGGGGGCGATGGCGAGGGTCCGGCCGTCCGGGCTGAACGCCACCGCGTTCAGGTGGCCGGCCCCGGGCGCCAGGGTGACGATGGTGCTGCCGGCGTCAGAGTCCCAGAGCCGGACCGTGCCGTCGGTCGAGGCGGTCGAGGCGGTGCTGCCGTCGGGGCTGAAGTCCACGGCGTCCACCCAGCCGGTGTGGCCGGTCAGCACGGCTGACGCACGTCGGGTGGTCAGGTCCCACAACCGGGCCGTTCCGTCGGTGGACGCGCTGGCCAGGAGCTGGCCGTCGGGGCTGAACGCGACGGAGGCGACGCCGTCGGTGTGCCCGGTGAGGGTGGCCTTCTGGTGGCGGGTGCTGGTGTCCCAGAGTCGGATCCGGCCATCCTTGTGCCCGGTGGCAAGGGTCGTACCGTCCGGGCTGAACGCCACGGTGAAGACGAAGCCGGCCCGGGCGTCGAGGACGGCGAGCTGACCGTGCCGGGCGGTGTCCCACAGGCGGACGGTGCCGTCCCTGCTTCCCGTGGCGACGGTCCGGCCGTCCGGGCTGAACGCCACCGCGTCGACGTAGCCGGTGTGGCCCCCGAGCGTGGCGACGGACCGGCTCGTCCTCGTGTCCCACGTGCGGGCGGTGCCGTCCCGGCTGCCGGTCACGACGGTCGTACCGTCGGGACTCGTCCCCACGGCGAGCACCTCGTCGGTGTGGCCGGTGAGGGTGGCCAGGGGCTGGTGCGTGGTGGTGTCCCAGATCCGCGCGGTGCCGTCCCAGCTTCCGGTCACCACGGTGCGGCCGTCGGCTCCGAACGCCACGGCCCGCACGACGCGGGTGTGCCCGACGAGACTGGCCCGGGACTCGTGGGTCGTGGCGTCCCAGATCCGCGCGGTGCCGTCTGCGGAACCCGTGACGAGGGTCGTGCCGTCCGGGCTCAGTGCGACCGCGAAGACCTCGCCCGTGTGGCCGGAGAGGATCGTCGTCTGACGGGTCGCCGTGTTCCACAGCCGGGCGGTGTTGTCGTCCCCGCCGGTGGCCAGGATCAGCCCGGTGCGGTCGAAGGTCACCGCGTTCACCGGGCCGTCGTGGCCGACCGGCACGGGCCGGGAAAGGCCGGTGCGGGTGTCCCAGAGCCGGACGGCACCGTCGGCGTGCCCGGTCGCGACGGTCGTACCGTCCGGATGGAAGGCCACCGCGTTGACTGCGGCGCGACCCGTCAACGTGCCGAGGGGTCGGTGGGTGGTCGCATCCCACAGTCGCACGGTGCCGTCGACTCCCCCGGTCGCCAGCAGGCGTCCGTCCCGGGTGAAGGCGATCGCCGTCACGGCACTGCCCTGGGTGAGCACGGCGGTCGGGCCGGCGGTCCACAGCCGTACGGTGCCGTCGTCGCCGCCGGTGGCGACGGTGCCGCCGTCGGGGCTGTACCCGACGGCGGTCACCGCGCCGGAGTGCCCGATCAGTGGCCGCGCGACGTGCATCGGGGCCGAGAGTGCCGCCTGCGCGCTGGCCACGGTCTGCGCCGTCACGGAGTGGCCGAGCCCGGCCAGCGCCAACAGGTTCGCCAGGTCAGGCCGGGTCGCCAGCACCGCGCGCGACTGGGCGGCCAGACTGTCGGCGACGGCGAGGTCACGTTGGGCATTCGCCGTGACGGTCTGCACCACGGCGAGGACGGCCAGCAGGCTGACCGTGACCAGGCCCGCGACCAGGCTGCCGATGGTGACCCGCAGCCGCCGCCGGCGGCGGGTGTGCTCGCGGGTCTGCCGGGCCAGGCTGGCGGCGAGGAAATCGCGTTCGGTCCCGTTGAGGGCTTCGGTGTCCCGGTCGGCCCAGCCCGCGAGCAGACTGCCCCGGTACAGGAACGCGTCGTCCTCGCCGTGCGTCGCCCAGTCGGTGGCGGCACCGGTGAGGCGGCGGTGGGCGCGTAGCGACTCGCGGTCGGCGGCGAGCCAGTCCCGAAGCGTCGGCCAGCCCCGGATGAGCGCCTCATGGGCGATCTCCACGGTGTCCTCGCCGATCGTCACCAGCCGGGCCGCCGCGAGTCGTTCCAGGACGTGCGCGGTGACGGCGTCGTCGCCGAGTTCCGCGCGGGCGACCCGCCGGCGGGTGTCTTCGGTGCCGTCGCCCAGCGCGGTCAGCCGCAGCAGGATCCGTCGGACCGCCCGGCGGTGCTCCTCGTCCAGCTCCCCGAACACCCGGTCGGCCGACTGCGCGAGCGCGCCGTCCAGGCCGCCGGCCGCCTCGTAGCTGGCCAGGAACAGTCCGGCGCCGCGCCGCCGCCGCCAGGTCTCCCACAGGGCGTGGGAGACGAACGGCAACACCGCCGGCCGGGACGCCGCCTCGGCGATGATCGTGGCGACGAGGGTCTTCTCCACCATCAGCCCGGTCCGGGCCGCCGGTTCGGTGACGGCGACCGACAGCTCCTCGGGCGTCATCGGGCCGACCAGCAGCTGCGCGTCCTGCAGCGCCGCCACCAGCTCGGGCACGCGGGCGCAGTGCGCGTAGAAATCGGCCCGCAACCCGATTACCACCCGGGTGCGGCCGCCCACCTCGCCCGCCACCGCGAGCAACGCGCGGATGAAGGTCTCCCGCTCGGACTCGTCCGCACAGAGGGAGAACACCTCCTCGAACTGGTCGACGATCAGCAGAACGTCGACGCCCGCCACCGGGTTATCCGCCAGCTCCCGCACCGGGTGGGCACCGGGGGTGATCACCACGGTCCGCACCTCCTCGTTCGCGCACCAGGCCGGCAGCAGACCGGCCCGCAGCAGGGACGACTTACCCGAGCCCGACGGCCCGACCACCGCGACGAACCGGTGCCGGGCCAGCCGGTCCGTGAGGTCGGCGACGAGGCGGTCCCGACCGCAGAACAGGTCCGCGTCGTCGGGTCCGTAGGCGGCCAGGCCCAGGTACGGCGGCCGGTCCCCGGCCTGATCGGAGGCACCGGTCGCCGGTGGCGCCGCAGCGTCCAGTTCCGCGACCGCGCTCCGCCAGCGGGCCGTCCACTCTTCGGGGTCGCCATCGCAGGCGCGGGCGTACGCCACCGCCACCGCCAGGGTCGGCAGCCGGTCACCCGCAGCGGCCTGCGCCAGCGCGGTTGCCGAGTAGTGCGCCCGCTTGGCCAACACGCGGTACGTCGGATTGCCCGCTGACTGCCGCAGCTCCCGTAAGGCGACGGCGAACCGCTGCGCCGGCCCCTCGCCCGGATCCACCGGACGCTCCGGACGCGGCATTTCCCACCCCCAACGACAGATGCGAATGCTATCAGCGGCCGTCGTCGAATCGCCTGGTCGGCGGTTGTTTAGTTCCCGCATCCGGAAACCGGACAACCTCGATACACAGAAGCGGCCGAATCGGTTGTCCACTGTTGTTTGTCCATACCGCACTCCCGAAGCCGGACAACCCGCCGCCCACTAGACACAGATCCGCAAGCCGCGTCACCGCGTCCGAAGGGAATCTGATGTCGTTGCCCGTCACGAGCGCCACGCCACCACCGGGCGAGCCACCCGAGCCGTCGTCCTCAGCGTCGTCCTCGACCGAGCCTTCGTCGCCCGAGTCCGGGCCGCCCGGAGCCACGCCCGCGCCACGGCCCCGAGCGGCGATCACCGCCACCGCGGGCGCCGCGATCGTGGCGGCCGTCGCGCTGTCGTGGGACCGGCCGGGCATCGGGTGGCTGTTGACCGCTCTCGCCGTCGCCACCGCGATAGTGGTCTCGGTCGGCCGAGGTTTTGTGTGGTCCGGTCGTACTGCGGTCCGGGCCGGCGAGGCCGTGGCCGTGGTGGCGCTGATCGCCGTGGGCGCGGTGCGCGCGGCGGAGTGGCTGTTCGTCCTGTGCATGCTTGCCGCTGGGGTGGTCGGCTGCGTGGCCCTGGCCGATCGCTGGTCGGCCGGCAGCCTGGTGGCCGCCCCGCTGCGGGTGGTCGGTTCGGTGCCGGCCGCGCTGCGATGGCTGCTCAGGGACGCGATCAGGATCCAGGTTCAGGATCGGGGCGCGGCCCGACGGACCATCATCGCCGGGCTGGTAGCGGTGGCGTTGCTGGCCGTGTTCGGGTTCCTGCTGGCCGAGGCGGACGCGGCGTTCGCCGAGGTGTTGTCCGTGCTGATCCCGTCGGTCGACGGAAGCAGCTTGGTGCGGTGGCTGGGGTCGGCGGTGGCCGCCGTCGTGGTGACGGCGGTCGCGGCTTACGGCCTGCTGACCGGCACGACCGTGCCCGAACCGGGGTCGCGGCTGGGGCTGGTCCGGCGGGTCGAGTGGGCCCTTCCGGTCGGCGGGCTGGTCGCGCTGTTCGCGGGCTTCGTCGCGGTCCAGGCGACGGTCCTGTTCGGCGGCGGTGAACACGTGGCGAAGACCGCCGGGCTGACGTACGCCGAGTACGCCCGAGCCGGCTTCTGGCAGCTACTGGTGGTCACCGGGCTCACCGTGATCGTGGTGGGCGTGGCGGCCCAGATCGCGCCCCGGGCCACGGCGTCCGACCGGGTGCTGCTGCGCACGCTGCTGGGGCTGCTGTCGGCCCTGACCCTGGTCATCGTCGCCTCGGCCCTCTCCCGGATGGCGGCCTACGAGCAGGCGTACGGGTTCACCCGGCAACGGTTGCTGGTGACCGTCGGCGAACTGTGGCTGGGAGTGCTCTTCCTGCTCATCCTGGTGGCCGGGATCAAGCTGCGGGGACGATGGGTGCCCCGGGCCGCCCTCGCCGCGGCCGTCGGCGCGCTGATCGGCCTGGCCGTGCTCAATCCCGACGCGTTCATCGCCCAACAGAACGTGAACCGGTTCGCGAAGCACGGGATCGATGTGCACTACCTCAGCACCCTGTCCGCCGACGCCGTTCCGGCGCTGCGGAAGCTGCCGGAGCCGTACCGCTCCTGCGCGCTGGCCGCGATCACCAACGAACTGACCGGCGGCTCGGCGCCCTCGTCGGGGTCCGACCGGCGCGACGCGTGGCAGGAGTGGAACCTGGGCCGCGCCACCGCCCGGGCCCACCTCGGCGATGAGGCCCTGGGTCCGTGTTCGGCGGCGTACGGGCGGTACGACCTGCCTGACGCTGACTGAGCTCCCGGCCTGACGACGCTCTGCGTGTGTGTCCGTCCAGATGGCGAGCTGGACCGGGGCCGGCCCCGGTTGCACGCCGGTGGCAGTCATTCCGCATGTCGATCGCCGCGTAGGTACCGGGTGACCATGTTCGCCAGCTCGCGCTCGAATCGTTCGACCGGGATCGGTCGGGGGTCGGCCATCAGCTTGTGCGTGTTGATCTCCACCGTGAACACGATGAGTTCGGCTGCCGTGTCGAGGTCGGTCACGCGGACGTCCGGGTGCAGGGCGAGCAGGTCGCGGATCTGGGTGACGCGTTGCTTGCCGTGCCGGTCGATGGTGTCGAGCAGCTCCTGTGACAGCGGTGCTTCCTCGATCATGATGCGCAGTAGCTGTGGGTCCTCGCTGTGGTTGTCGATCGCGTCGCGGACCAGGGCCCGGACCGTCGCTGCCAGGGTGCCCGGGGACAGGTCGAGTTCGTCGGCCCGGGTCCAGGTGCCGCGGTCGATGTGCCGTACCAGCAGCGCGGCGAGGATCGCGTCCTTGTTCGGGAAGTACTGGTACAGCGATCCGATGGAGATCCGGGCCCGTTCGGCGATGCGGTTCGTGGTGCCGGCGGCGTAGCCGTACTCGCTGAAAATGTGAGCAGCGGCGGCCAGGATGCGTTCCCGGGTGAGCTCGGCCCGCACCTGGCGGGGCTCGCGACGAGGCTGGAGACGACGGTCGGCTGACGGCATCCGATGGTCCTTCCGGGGCGCGGAAAGCGAGTAGGCAAAGAACTGAGCTATTGCTCATAATAGTGCCCTGAGCTGCTGAAACAAGGTGTCGTCGATTCGGTGCACCGACAGCCGACGGCACCTTGCGCCGGCTACGTGGTTCACCCCGCGCCCGGCTGAGAGGAACCGTAGTGCTGCATCGACTCACGACCGTGGACGAGGTCGAGGCGCTCGTCGGCCGCCCGCCCTCCGCGGTCATGCTCAAGCAGGTCGGCGCCCTCGACGCGGGCTGCCGCACCGTCCTGGCCCACAGCCCGATCGCGGCGTTCGGCTACCGCGACACCGGCGGCACGAGCCGGACGACGTTCGTCGGCGGTGTCGCCGGGTTCGCCCACGTCCACTCCCCCACGCGGATCTCGTTCGCCCTCCCCGGGGCCGACGCCGCCCCCGGGCCGGCGTCGATGTTCTTCCTGATGCCCGGCGTCGGCGAGGTCCTGCGCGTCAACGGCACGGTCACCTCCCAGCAGGGAGCACGGACCACGGTGGCGATCAGGCAGGCGTACGTGCACTGCGCGCAGGCTGTCCTCCGTTCCGGCCTGTGGCAGCCACCCACCGCGACCGCGCCGGCCCCGCAGATCGCCGCCGACGAGCCGCTGGGGGCACCCGGTGTGGCCGAGTTCCTGGCCGCAGCGCCGTTCCTCGCCCTGTCGAGCTGGGATACCGAGGGCGGCAGCGACACCAGTCCCCGAGGCGACCAGGGGACGGTGGTCCGGGTCCTCGACGGTCGGACGCTCGTGCTCCCGGACCGCAGGGGTAACAAGCGCGCCGACACGCTGCACAACCTGTTGCAGGACGAGCGGCTCGCCTTCGCCGCGCTCGTGCCCGGCCGAAGCGGGGTGCTGCACGTACGCGGGAGCGGCGGGATAACCGACGACCCGGCCCTGCTGCGGACCCTCGCGCTGCGCGGGCTGGCACCGCACGCGGCGCTCGTCATCGACGTCGAGCACGCCGAGGTGGCCGGCAGCGACGCGGTGGCCCGGGCCCGGCTGTGGCATCCCGGCGCACACCTCGACCGCAGGACCGCGCCGGATCTCACCATGATCGCGTTGGAGCATCTCGCCGCGGGCTCGGCGACCGCGCCGGGCGGGCCGCCTGCGGTGCTGGTCAGGGTCATCGGCGCGATCCCGGGGCTGTCGCGGTTGCTGCGGGTGGTGATGCGCCGCGCCTACCGCTCCGGGCTGCGTAAGGAGGGCTACGCCGACATCGCGGACGGGCGGCGACCCGACGGCGACCGGGCCGGGAGTCCGTTACGGGAGGTGCGCGTCGTGGAGATACGGCGGGAGACGCCGACCACCGTCACGCTCGTCCTTGAAGACGCCGCCGGGCGGCCAGGCGGTTTCGCGTTCCGGCCCGGCCAGTACTTCACGCTCGTCGTCGAGGTCGACGGCCGCCCGGTCCGGCGCGCCTATTCGGCCTCGTCCGCGCCGGGGGCGACGCGGCTGGAGGTCACCGTCAAGCACGTCGAGGGAGGTCGGCTGTCCAGCCACGTGCACCGGGTGCTGCGCGTCGGGGACCGCCTGGCCCTGCGTGGCCCGTCCGGGACGTTCCACACCGAGGCCGAGCCGCCGGCCGAGATGCTGCTCGTCGCCGCCGGCAGCGGCGTGACGCCGATGATGAGCATGATCCGTACGCGGCTCGCCGACCGGGCCGGCCGTGACCGGATCGCGCTGCTCTACAGCAGCCGGGACGCCGGCGAGGTCATCTTCTCCGCCGACCTCGACCGGCTGGCCGCGGAGCACCCCGACCGGCTGTCCGTCACCCACGTCCTGACCGGCCGGGACGGCCGACTCGACGCGGGTCGCCTGGTGGACTGGTTCACCGGCCGCACGCCGGCCGCCGACGCCCACTACTACGTCTGCGGTCCCGAGGCGCTCATGGGCACCGTGCGGAATGTGCTGGCGGGCCTCGGCGTGCCGGACGCGCGGGTGCACCACGAGACGTTCACCTCGGGTGCCGGCACCACGATCGCGACGACCACGCCGCAGCCGATGACCGTGGAAGCGGCCGGGCAGACCGTCGGTACGGGGACGGTCGAGCCCGGCCAGAGTCTGCTCGACGCGGGTCTCGCCGCCGGGATCGACCTGCCGTTCTCCTGCACAGTCGGCAGCTGCGGCGAGTGCGTCGTGCGGCTTCGCCACGGCGAGGTCGTGTTGAGCGAGCCGAACTGTCTCACCCCGCAGCAGCGGGCGGCCGGCTACACCCTGACGTGTGTCGGCCAGCCCCTGTCCGCGGTGACCGTCGACGTCGCCGACCAGGGGCGTTCCACGACGAGTGGCCGAGGCTGATCTGGACACCGGTGGCAGATCGTCGGGGTTGCAGGTCGACGGCGTGGTGGTCACGCCCGGGCTGGGGACTCGACGGGCGCTTCGTGGTCGCCGGCGGAGTCGCACTGACCATGATCGGCGTCCTGCCCTTCGTCTTCGCCGACCTCCACGGAGGAGAGCTGCTGCCGGCCGGCCATCTCCCGCAGCACAACCGCGCTCGACGCGAACCAGCTCGGCCCCGCCGCCGAATGACAACCCCGCTCACCAGGGCCCGTCCCACCGCGAATGCCCTGAGCCCTCGTAAGGAGAAACGCTCATGCCTAAAGCACCGGCCCTCGTCGGCAAACTCGCCGAGACCTTTATGGGGCGTCGAGCGCGCGTGCTGCGTGCTGCGCAGATCGCGCCTCACTTCCTGAAAGTCGAGTTTCACGCCGAGCCGCCGGCGGGCGGGTGGCAGCCCGGCCACGAGGTGCAGGTTCGCGCCACTCCGACAGAGGGACGCCGCTACAACGTCCGCACTGTCGAAGCAGCCGACCGCATCACCATTCTCGCCGTCCTGCACGGCGACGGACCGGGTGCGCGCTGGCTGCAGAACCTGCGCCCGGGGACGGAAACCACGCTGTTGGCCGGTCGCTACGTCCCGTTGAGGGTGACCGGCACTCGGCGGCTGCTCATCGGCGACGGCTCCGCGCTCGGAACCCTCGATGCCGTCGCCAGCGCCGCCCCTCACGCGCCGACCGTTCTGGTCGAGGCTCCGTCCGACGCGGTCGACCAGCTCCGTGAGCGATGGCCGCGTTACCGATTCCTCGCCGCGCTCGCAGACAATCCTGGGGCCACGATCCGCTCGTGGCTCGACGAGTCGATTCGCCGCGAGGAGCTCACTGGTATCGACGGCGCGCTCCTGCTCGGGCATGCCCAGTCCATCCAATGCCAACGAGAAGCACTCGTCGGCGCAGGCCTCCTCGACCGACGCGCGATCACCACGCGGCCCTACTGGGCAACGGGAAAGGTCGGACTGTAGCCGGAAACGAGCAAGCGCGAGCTGGATCGCTGGCCGGCCACTCGGTTGATGCCGAGCCGGTCCCGCAGCACCCGCAAGCCGCCCTGGTAGCCGCAGGCGGGGATCTCGGCGTGCGGGTCAGCGGCCTGGTGGACGCCGTCGGTAAGACGTTGCCGCAGGCAGGAGCGGAACGGGCGAGGCCGCCCGGCAGTTCAACGGAGGGGGCTCCAGCAGCACGGGCCTGGCCTACTCGCCTACCGACAGGCCCTGATCACAGCGGACGACGGCGGGTTCGACGTCTGGATGCTGCTGGAGTGCACCCGAGGACCGGCGGCCTGCCGTGAGAGCCGCGTGAGTCCGCACAGGCCGCCTCGTCCTGGCCGCCCTCGCCGTCCTGACGATCTGCGCCGCCGACGCCACCGACGACGACCCGGCCGACACCAGACTGATCACACTCACGGTCAATGGGGTCCGCCGCCAGTGGTACTCGTCCTTTCCGTCGCGTCGCCGGAATTCTCGGCGCCGATGACGGAGGCGAGAAAGACGCCCCACCGCGAGCAGTACGACGACGAGCGCGACGAGGGCGACCGTGAGAGCGGTCCCTCCCACGTCGATCCGCGCCGACGGGCCGGCCCGGCCCGCGCTGAAGAGACCGCGCGCACCGGCTCCCCAGCAGATGACCGCGAAGAACAGCAGTTCGTTGCTCCACAACAGTAACGAGTGGCCGTGTTCGACCCACGCCGACATCGCGACGGCCTCGGCAGGCGGGTCAGGAAGAAGCGACAACAGCAGGAGGGCTACGGCGGTGAGGAGTGCCCCCACGATCATCAGCCAGTGGTGCACCCGTAAGTCGACCGCTTGGCGCGGCGTCATGTCTCGTACCAGCGGACCGCCTGCGGTAGCAGTCATCTCTCTACCGTGCTCTGCATACTCCGCCTCCCGTGAACGATCGGGTTGAGCAGTGCCGACGTCGCGCGTCCTGGAACTCTGGCGATGATCCGAGCGGCGGCCGCCCTACTAGGTGTCGCACTTGCCCCAGTTGCCGAGTGCGACGATCGCCTCGCGCAGGGCGAAGCCGCGATCGGTCAGCGCGTAGGCCCGGGTGTTGTGACGAAGGGGCAGGCGGATCAGCACGCCAGCCGCTTCGAGCTCGCGCAGACGTGTCGCGAGCATGTTTGTCGGCACGCCGAGGTCGCGTTGCAGATCGCCGTAGCGTTGTGGCCCGTCGAGCAGCCGTTCCACAATGAGCAGGGCCCATCGTGCTCCGACGATGTCGAGGGCCGCGGCGAGGTCGCTCACGCGGTCGGATCGGCGTCCGCCTTCATCCAGAACGGTGAGTAGTGGTAGCCGTCGGGGTCGTCGAACTGGCGCTGGTACATGAAGGGGTAGTCGTCGGTGTCACCGATCCGCCCGCCAGCAGCGCCGGCGCGTTCGACGAGCTCGTCGACCGCCTCCCGGCTGCCCAGGTCGAACGAGACCGTGACCTTCGAGGGCGTCTGAGGTCCGCCGATCAGCTCTTCGACTCCGCCGACGCTCGCGTACATCTCGCGGCTGCCGAGCATGACGTACTGCTCCGGGGCGATCGCGAAGCACGACACGTTGTGGTCGGACATCTCGGCGTTGAGGGTCCAGCCGAGGGCGGTGTAGAAGGCGGTTGCGCGCTCGACGCTCTCGACCGGGCAGGTGATGAAGAGGCTCATGCGGGCCATACTTGCAAAATGCAAGTGAACCGTCAAGCGGTGTTCGCCCCGCACTAGGGTCGGCGACTGCCTGCGTCGACATGTCGTCGGCCACCGCGTGCGGCGTCAGCGGCGGCCTGCACCACGGCTACAAGGTTCTGTCAGGTGCTTCCCGGGTCGCCTCGCTCCTCGTGGTTCCTCCTGGCTCCTCTGTCACCCGATATCCGGGGGACGTGGGGGGGCGTCGAGGTGCAGGCGGTACCGGACGGTGTGGGTGCCGTCGCGCCGTAGGGACGCCTTCCGGTCGGTGCTGGGGACCGGTGGCCCGTTCGACGGCCTTGATGTCGGCCCGGGTGAGGGGTCCGGTCCGGCCCCGGCGGAGGGCGGACGCGGCGAGGGCGTGGTGGCCCCGCCCGAACCAGGGGCGGGCGTCGTCGTCTCTCGACACGGCGGCCATGTAGGCGAGTAGCTGCATCGAGGTGGCAGGCACCTTGCCGGCGTACAGGGCGTACGCGGAGAGGACGTTGCTGGCACCCACAGGAGCGGCTGCTGATCTGTCGTGCGGACAAGGTGGTGCCGAGCCGGACGGCGGAAAGGCGCTGCCCGGTTCGGTGGTCGGGGGCGATGCGTCGTTGCGGGCCGCGCAGTCCGTACGACGGACGGTGTTCCGTTCGTCCTGCACGTCGGATGGCTCGCTGGTGGTGCGCGGACCTCACGCAGCGGTGACCGCGCAGATTCCCGGCCCGCCTGCGGTGCGGTGGTGCCGCTGGCGTGTGCGGCTGCGCTGACCGGGCGACGAACGGATCACGGGGCGCGAACGGCAGGGGCGGAACTGTCTGGCGTACCTGCGTTGTGCAGCCGCGGATGCGGGGCTGGCATCATCTCCTGTCAGCGGTCCCCGGTCGCCGGTCGCGCTGGGCAACAGCTACCCGAAGGAGACGGTGTGTCCCATTGGGACGACCTGCTTGGTCACGCGTTCGGCCTGCTACTCGGCCGGCCGCTGGCGGAGTTCGACACGGCGGGCACGTACGCGGTCTTCCACTACGACGACGAGACCGCCGGCGAGGCGATCGAGGACCTCGATCCCGGAGAACTCGTGGCCGACGTCAACGGGAGGTCAGGCGACCTCGGCGGTGACGGGCTCTATCCGGACCGCTGGGTGCCCGACCTGCCCAGGTCGGCATTCATCGCCACGGACGTGCGGCCGGCCGCGCTCCAGCCGCTGATCACCACCACGACCGACAACGGCCGGGCCGTGGTGTGGGGCAGGGACATCGGCCGGGCGCTCCAGGCCGGCTCGCTGAGTCTCGACGAGCTCAGCCCCGACGGCTACCGGCGGTACCCCCATCTGCTCCTGCGGCCACGGACGGACGGCTCGCTGCTGGACGCGATGCGCGCGGCGACGTGGACGATGAGCGCTCCGGACGGCCTGTGCGACATCGGCGACAGCCTCGTGCGGCACGGGTACGTCGAGCCCGAGGTGAGTGTGGTCGACCCCCGCTGGGAATCGACCCTGGACCAGATCGGCGACGACGCGCTCCGGCGGCACCTGCGCGGGCTGTGCCTCGACGCCCACTGGGCACGGATAACCGGCGCGTACTACCTCGGCCCCGGTGAATGCTCAGGCGACGTGCAGCCGATCGCCGACCTGCCGGGCAGCAGGGTGATCGCCGGCTGGGAGTTCGGTGAGGGCCAGGGTGCCATGGCCGTCGTGCTCCTGAGCGAGCCTTCCGCCGGGTCGCCCGGATGATGCCGGTCGGTCGGGTCGACCCGGTGACGGAGGACATCGCCGGGTAGAGGTGCCCCGCACGGCGTGGGCCGGGCGCGACGTGGCGGTGGGCCGCCCGGGTACGGCCCGGTGGGTGGTCGTGGAGCCGGACAGGCCGGTCGCCGGGCCGGGCCGGGCCGGAAAACACCCTCTGATCCGACCGCACCGGCTTATTCTCGACCCGTAGGCACCGGGTCCGGAGGATCCGGCCTGCGGGCCCGTCACACCTGACGGCACGTCCTCCCGACAGCCGGAGGGCCTGCCGGTGGTGCGCGGACGACGCGACGGGCCGCGTCGGTGGCGGTGGATGACCCCTGCGGGAGCGGTCGCGGGAACTCACGACGACGGGAGCACGATGATCAGTTGCCCCATCGGATCACGCGGACGGCGTGGTCATGTCCGGCGCGGACTTCCGGTCGTCGTGGTGCTGGTGGGGTTGCTGCTCCCCGTCACCCCGGCGTGGGGTGCCGATGGTGGTCCGACCGGCACCGTCGAGATGGCCGCGGACGGGGACGTGGTCGGCGCCCCCACGCCGCTGCGTAACGTGCCGTCGGTGATCGCCGACGTGGCCGACGGTCAACTCGTCGTCTACCGCATGCCCGGTATCCGGGGCGGCCAGATCAACGCCACCGCCATGCTGTTCCTGCCCGCGCAGGCACCTCCGGCCGGCGGGTGGCCGCTCGTGGTGTGGGGGCACGGCACCGTCGGGTGGGCCCCGGAGTGCGCGCCGAGCGTGCAACTCCAGGAGCACGGCCGGTGGGCCGACGGGCCGAACGCTTCCCTGCTGGCGTCCATCCTGAAGATGAACATCGCCGTGATCGCTCCGGACTACGAGGGACTCGGCCCGGTGGCCGACGGTGTCCCGCAGGGGCACGGCTACTACGAGCTGTCCAGCGAGGGAAACTCGATGGTCTTCGCCGCGGTGGCCGCGCAGCGGCTTCTCGGTGACCAACTGTCGGGTCAGTGGGTGCCGGCCGGCTGGTCGGAAGGTGGCTTCGCCGCTCTGGCCGCCGCGTACTACTCCGACCGGGCCACCATGGCCGACCCCGACCTGGAGTACCGCGGCACGATCACCCTCGCTCCGGTGCCGGACGTGCCTGCCATGAACCGGGTCCTGTGGAACGACATCGCGGCGGCCTCGCGGTCCGGGCTCCCGCCGACGGAACACCAGATCGAACAACTCGTCTTCGCCAACGCGGAGACCATCTACTTCACCAGGACCGCACGCTACGCGGGCTACGACATCGACCCCGCCACGATCTACGGCCCCAACATGCTGAGGTTCTACCGCGACAACTGGCGTACCTGCCTGGACGATCTCAACGCCCTGGTCAAACGGGACATCCAGAACTACCTGAACGCATCCCCGGCGCACCGGTTGACCACCTACCCCGGCATCCGCGGCGACACGCCGAACTCGCTGCCGGAGAACAAGCGGTTCTACGCGGAGAACCAGGGCAGGCTGGAGAATTCGACGCTGCCGGGCTCGATTCTCTGGCTGTACGGCACCGACGACATCACCAGCCCGGCCACGGTCACCTACGACACCGTCAACAAGATGCTGATCAACGACAACGACATCAACCTCGCCGTCCTCGAAGGAGCCGGCCACTACGACGTGTCCACCGCCGGCCGACCCCTGATCGAGGCCCGGCTGAAGCAGCTGTTCGACATCACGTAGCGCCGTTGAGGCGTACGTCGTCGGGCTGAGGTGAGCCACTCGGTCGCGCAGGCCGCGGCCGGCGGGTGGGTCAGCCCACGGTGCAGCGGGTGGCTACGATCGCCGAACGCTGCACCGAACCGGCTGCACAGCGGATGCGGGAGATCATCGAGACGGTCCTGGCCGCGTTCCAGGACCAGGTCCTGCAACTGATGTTCCGGCCCGGTTCCGGCCCGCCGTTCGCCGACCTGCCGAAGGGGCCGGACAGCCCGTTCCACGCGATAGTCGTCGAGGTCGAAAACGTCGTACGCGACGGCATCGAACGCGGCGAGTTCCGCGACGTCGGCGACGTGCACCCCGTGGTGGAACTGCTCAGCGGGCCATGCGCGCCGGCGCGGAACGTATCGGCCGGGACCCGGGCAGCTACTCCCCCACGGTCCACGCCACCCGGGAACTCATCCTCGCCTCGCTCGGACAGACGGCACCACCGTCATCCGCAGGACGACGCCGCCAATGCGTCGATCACCCCGCTGAACTGCCGAACTAGTGTCCGAGGTTGACCTGTGTCCGGTGGTGGTCGCCCTTCTCGATGAGGTCGACGAAGCCGAGGGCGTAGTCCGCAGCGGAGATTCTGCCGCCGTCCTCGGGCTGCACCACGACCTCGTCGCCGAGCCGATAACGACCGAGTCGTTCGGCGGGCATCTGTGCGCCGAACCTGAGCGCTGGGCTCACGTAGACCCAGTCGAGGGTCGTGGGTGTGGCGGGAAGGTCCTCGATGATGAACGCATCCTCGAACGGTTGCGCATCGACCGCCAGCTTGAGGAAGCCATCACCGAGTCCCGGCCCACCGCGTCAGCCGGATCACCACCGACGGCGAGACCACCCGGTTGCCCGTACCCAGCCGCGACGGCGGGCCGTACGGCATCGCGTCCGGGCCCGACGGCGCGCTGTGGTTCACGATGAACCAGGCGAACGCGATCGGCCGGATCGACACCGACGGCACCGTCACCATGCACCCGCTACCCACGCAAGCCGCCGCCCCGTGGGGATCACCGCCGGCCCCGACCAGCCGTCTGGTCGTCGGGATCGCCGCCGGCCAGATCGGGCGGATCACCCCCGACGGCACGATCGACGAGTTTGCGCTACCCGACCGCGCAGGTCGCCCCCACGCCATCACCACCAGCGGCAGCGGCGACCTGTGGTTCACCGAGTGGGCAGGTAGCCGGGTCGGCTCCGTCACCACCGACGGGACGATCGAAGTCCATGACCTGCCCACCCCGCGCTCCGAGCCGCACGGCATCACCCTCGGACCCGACGGCGCCCCGTGGGCGGCCCTGGAGAACGGCATCCTGGCCCGGATCAACACCGCCGGCCGGCGGCGGGGGTGGGGTCGCGCTGGTCGGCCGACGGAGCGGCCGCGTGCCGTGACCGGTGGTTGACACAGCTGGCGCGGTCGTGACGACGTGGTCGTCCGATGTGTGCCAGGATTCTGCTGTGGCGACGATCGAGGTGGTGCTGGGCGACATCACGCGGGAGGACGTGGACGTCATCGTCACGGCCGCGAACGAGTCGCTGCTGGGTGGCGGTGGTGTCGACGGGGCGGTCCACCGCGCCGCCGGTCCCCGGTTGGCCCGGGCGGGAGGCGCGATCGGCCCCTGCCCGCCCGGTGAGGCGATGCCGACGTCGGCGTTCGACCTCGACCCGCCGGTGCGGCACGTCATCCACACGGTCGGGCCGGTCTGGGAGGGCGGCGGCCACGGCGAGGACGAGGTGCTGGCCTCCTGCTACCGCAGGAGTCTGCAGGTCGCCGACGAGTTGGGCGCCCGGACCGTGGCTTTCCCCGCGATCGCCACCGGTGTGTACGGCTTCCCTGCCGAGCGGGCGGCGCGGATCGCCGTGGCGACGCTCAGGTCCACGCCGACGAACGTGCACCGGGTACGACTCGTCGCCTTCGACGACGACACCCGGGAGCACCTGCACGCCGCGCTGACCGCCACAGCCGACTGACCGGCCGGGACGAGGCGTTTTTCGCCATCCGGTGAGCGCGCCCGCACCTGGCGTTCAGTCCGTTTACGCAGCCTCCGGGTACCGAGTTCAGCCGCGGCGGCGAAGTCCGAGATGGTCAGGACCCGGTCGGGGTCGCCGATCAGGTCGATCAAGGCCGGCAGCGCACTACCGGACGGTCTGGCCTCGCCGGGGCGGTCGGCCCGGCCAGCGATCGGGGTGGCGTCCAGAGCCCGGTCGATGCGGCCAGCGGCCAGGGTGGTGAGCCGCTCGCTCACGCCTTCGCCGTAGCCGGCCGGTCACGGTGGCGCCGGCCTGCCGTAGGGACCTCAGCCACTTTTGACCGCGTGCCGCGAGCCAACCGACATCACGCCCGAGACAGCACCCGCCCGCTGGCACCACTGGCATCACCTGGCGACTTTGTCGGGACTCTAGGATGCCAGGACCTGCACCGGAACGGGACGGTCACTAGTAGTGCCGTCGCCAAGCTGACCGTAGTTGTTCAACCCCCAGGCGACGACGGTGTAGTTCGGCTGTAGCGCCAGATTGTGGGCGATGCCGGCGGCGATCGCCCGTATTCCGATCAGAAATCGACCGCAGGGCGCGACTTCCCCCACCGCACACACCCGCACCGGCGTCAGACGATTCACCCGGGTACCGTCGCCGAGTTCTCCACGGCCGTTGTAGCCCCATGTCAGAACGCCTCCGCTACTCAGCTGCGCCATACTGTGAAAGCCGTTCGCGGCGATGTGCCGCACCCCGTACAGAAACCGATCACAGGGTGCGACCTCCCCCATCGCACAAACCCGCACCGGAACGAGCCGGTGGTTCTCGCGTGTGCCGTCACCGACCTGGCCCTCGACGTTGTAGCCCCAGGAAACGACACTGCCGCTGCCCAGCAACGCCATGCTGTGGAAAGTGCCGGCCGCTACGGCGCTCACCCCGGACAAAAACCGGTCGCAGGGGGCGGTCTCCCCCACCGCACACACCCGCACCGGAATAGGACGGAACTCGTCGTTGGTGCCATCGCCGACCTCACCGGCGCCGTTGAAACCCCAGCCGACGGCGTGGCCGGTCCCCACCACGGCCAGACTGTGATCTTCCCCTACCGCGATGGACCTGGCCCCCGTCAGGAACCGGTCGCAGGGGGCGGTCTCACCCACCGCACACACCCGTACCGGAACCGAACGATTCGTGAAGGTGCCATCACCGAGCTGACTCAAGGTGTTGGAACCCCAGGCGACGACAGCACCATTACCCAGCAGAGCGAGGTTGTGGCCGCCGCCGCCGCTGGCGACGACCCTGACCCCGCTGAGAAACTGGCCACACGGCGCGGCCTCCCCCACCCCGCACACCCGCACCGGAACCGAACGATTCGTGAAGGTGCCGTCGCCAAGCTGGCCTGTCACGTTCTGGCCCCAGGCGACGGCCGTGCGGTCCCGGAGCAGGGCCACGCTGTGCACGAACCCGGCAGCGATGGCGATCACTCCGGTGAGGAACCGGGTGCAGGGGGCGACCTGACCGACGGCGCACACCCGCACCGGAGTGACACTCGGATCGAGGGTGCCGTCACCCAACTGACCTTCACTGTTCTCGCCCCAGGCGAGGACGGTGCCGTCCGAGCGCAGGGCAAGGCTGTGTCCGTAGCCGGCGGCGATGGCGGTCACTGCGCCGAGTTCGGCCGGAGCCTGCTGGGCCACTGGTCGCTGGGCCACCACAGGCGCAGCGGCTCGACTGGCCGGCGCTCCCCTCGCCCCACCGACCGAGGCGTCACCGACTACCACGACCAGAGCCAGCACCACCAGCACGCCAGTGACGGCAGCGCGTCGGGCAGTGCCGATCATCACGGCCGACATGTCTTCGGGAAAACAGAATCCACCCATCTCCCTCTCCTGACCGAGGCAAATTCAATTCCTGGCCACCTGACTGCCCGGACCTTGACGGCGGATCAGGCGCGCAGCTGCACAGACCCCGGATCCGGCACGCCGCACAGGCAAGACCAGAACGGGGACAGGGGTGAGGGGCGGGAGGGATGCCACGAGAATTGGAGTAGATCTCACCTCCCTGGCAAGCAGCTCAAGCAACAGGGATTCGTGACCCAGAATATAGACCCATGCAACGCGGAGATAAATAGCGGAGTCGAATAAGTTAGATACTCGCGAACGGTCGCGTGTTCTTCTCGCGTCGAACCATCGCGCACCCGCCTCGATCGCGTGATCAGGCAGGTCAGACTGCACGTGGACAGCGGAATGCTCGCAGGAACAGCCATGATGCCCCCGCGCCTGGCAGCGCGTCTTGGCCAACCGCTGCCCCACCCGGAGGGCTCCGTCCTGCCTGAAGCAACGACACGCCGCTGAGCACCTACTCAGGAGCCCTTGAGCTCGATGACAATCGCTCACGATTCCGAACTGGCCAGCCAGATCGCGGCGATCCGTCGCGTCGTGCCGCGGTGACCGTCAAGCCTCGGTAGCACTCCGACCGGGCTCCAGATCCCCGACAACGTCCGGATCCACCACATGGGGTGCGCGATCAGGTGGTGCGTCGTACGGGGCAGGGGCGCATCGTCACCCTGGCCAGGGCCTTCCTGCACCGCCTTCGGTCGTCCCCGGACCCGCCGCTGGTGGTTCGAGGACGTCAAGGATCGCCTTCAGCCGGTTGTCGAGCGGTCCACTCAACTCCAGGACAGGAGTGTCGTTCCAGGCATCGAGGGGGTCGTCGTAGACGAGTTCCCGAAGCGCGTCGTTCATTCGCGAGCGGAGGCCGGGCAGCTCCGGGGCGGGCAGAACCCGCTCGCTCTCCGGCGTGATCACCGCGATGATCAGTAGATCGAGCGTCGCGAACGCGGAACGTAACGCGGAGGCGTCAGCCTCCTCCACCGGGTCCGCTCCGCTCGCGGCCAGGTAGGCGAGATAGTCGAGCGGTGTGCGGTCGAACACGACCTTGGAGGGTGACGGCGACCGCATGCTCCGCACCGAGCAGGCCAGCATCGCCCGGTAGTCCTCCCGCGACGGCGGGAAATCGAACTCGTACCCCTGTTCCTCCAGGAGGTAGTACGGCTCGTCGAGCATGGCATGTCCCGGCAGACGCGCACACAACGCTTCGACAAGGGTGGTCTTTCCGATTCCGTGCGTCCCGGAGATCGCGACCCTCATTGCCCCACCCTTCACGATCTCGCTGATCATAGGCTCACGCCGGCACGGCCGAGCCGTCGTACCGGCTCACTCGTCTTCCATGTATCCGGTGCCGGGATCGACGGTGTTCAGGAAGTCACGGATGTTCTTGGTGTGCTCGTCAAGCGACAGGTTCGTCGTCGGGCTGACGCCAAAACCGTAGCCGGGGTTCGGCCCGCTGACCCAGGCGTAGTCGGTGCCGCCCAGCCCGTTCGAGCGGAGCACAAACGTCTCCCCATCGACCTCAAGCGTGCGGGACGCGGCGTCGGCCGAAGCTTCGGGCGCGGGGCGCAGACCGGGCACGGCCCCGGGATCCGCCTTTCGGTCGCCACCGCCGTCGTCAGGGTAGATCGCCTTCACGCCACCATCATCGCGTGACGACAGACCTCAACACCATTCTGACCGCACTGTACATGCGAGGACCGGGCAGCCACCGACGTTGTCCGACGCGGAGTTGCTGACCCTGACGGTCGCGCAGGTGCTGCTCGGGGTGCGTTCCGAGGTCCGTTGGCTGCGGTTCGTCCCCGGGCATCTGCCCGGGGCGTTTCCGTACCTGCTCGAGTCCGGCTACAACAAACGCCTCCGGGCGGCGGTACCACTGCTCAAACGCGCCATCCGGGCGGTCGCTGCGGACACTGACCTGTGGGTCGCGCAACGAATCCTCGCGATGACCACCGCGATCCGGCACAACCGGGCCACCGGCCAGCCCGTGACCAGGTCCCTGATCGCCTACGACCACTGACCCGATTTCGGACTTACTCGTCTAAAGGACGTCTCGTAACTCGGTGTCCGGTCCATGGTGGATTATGTCGGGGTGCAGGTGATCTCAGCGGCTCGCCCGGAGTGGATCTTCCCGTTCACCGGGCTGCAGCCCGCCCAGTTCCGCAGACTGGTCAGGTTGGTCGCCGAGCGTGGTGGTGACGCGATCGCTGACGGTCGGCCGGGCCGGCAGTGGTCGCTCGACCTCGCCGACCGGGTGTTGCTGGTGGCCGCGTACTGGCGCACGAACCTGACCATGCGGCAGATCGGCCCCCTGTTCGGGGTGTCGCACTCCGCCGCGCACCGGGTCATCGACACCCTCGGCCCCCTGCTCGCCCTCACCCCGGGACGCCGGCGCAGGGTCGAGCAGATCACCATCGTCGACGGCACCCTCATCCCCACCCGGGACCACCGCCTGGCCGCCCCGAGCAAGAACTACCGCTACAGCACGAATCTGCAGGTCGCCATCGACGCCCACACCCGCCTCGTCGTGGCCCTCGGCGATCCGCAACCCGGCAACGCAACGACACCATCGTCTACCGCACCTCCGGCATCAACCAGAAACTCACCGGAAGACCGGTCATGGCCGACGGCGCCTACCGCGGCAACCCCGACGTGATCATCCCGTACCGCAAACCCGCCGACCGCAGCGAACTACCCCAGTGGAAAGCGGACCTGAACAAGCAGCACCGCACCGTCCGCGCCCAGGTCGAACACACCCTGGCTCGGATGAAGACCTTCAAGATCCTGCGGGACTACCGCCGAGCCGCCCGTACATTGACCGACACCGCTTCCGGCATCGCCCACCTCCACAACATCATCCTCGCCGGGTGACACCAACACCGGTGCCGGGCAACGCCTTCACCGAGTTACGAGACGTCCTTTAGGTTCTGTCTTGCGGATCATGAGTCTCGCTCGTTAAGGCTGGTATGGCGCGAGGTGATCTCACGAACCACGAGTGGGCTGTGCTAGCCCCGTTGTTGCCGGCGCAGCCGCTGCGGGGTGGGCGGTGGCGGGATCATCGGCAGGTCATCAACGGGATCTGCTGGGTGAAACGGACCGGGTCGCCGTGGCGGGACTTGCCCGAACGGTATGGGTCCTGGAAGACCGCTCACGGACGGTTCTGCCGGTGGGCGGCCGACGGGACGTGGGCCCGGTTGAAGGCCCACGTCATCGCCCTGGCCGAACTCGACGACGGTATCGACTGGAACGCCCAGGTCGACGCCACCATCGTGCGTGCCCACCAGCACGCCGCCGGTGCCCGTAAAGGGGGCTGAGCCGGGAGGAGTCGCGGGCAGCGCAGGCCATCGGCCGGTCGCGGGGCGGTCTCACCACGAAGATCCACACTCTGGCTGACGGGCGGGGTCGTTCCCTGGCCACCCGGATCACCCCTGGTCAGGCAGCCGACACCCGCCAACTGATCCCGCTGCTGGAGCAGGTCCGGGTGCCCCGTCCCGGCGGTGTGGGCCGGCCACGTACGAGGCCTGACTCGTTGACCGGTGACAAGGCGTACTCCTCTCGCGCGAACCGGACCGCCTTGCGGGGCAAGGGGATCACCACGGTCATCCCCGAGCCCAACGACCAGATCGCCAACCGGAAGCGGCGGGGACGACGCGGCGGCCGACCACCAGCATTCGACCCGGTCGCCTACCAGTGCCGCAACCAGGTCGAACGTGGTTTCAACCGGCGTAAACACTGGCGAGGACTCGCCACCCGCTACGACAAGTTGGCCGCCAACTTCCAGGCCACCCTCGACCTGGTCGAAACCCTCGACTGGCTACGCGCCGTCCCCGACAACCAAGATCCGCGAGACAGAACCTAGACGGATCTGTTCAACTGGCCTTCGGCGGTGGGCACCGCGTCTCGACGTCGCCGCGCCCGCACTGGCCGGCGCCGCGCTGCCCGTAGGGGCAACCCGGACTGCCCGCAGGACCGGCCGGCGACCGGGGAACGGGCCGGCAGATCCGGCGCACGCTGGTGCGGACCCGCCCACCGACCGGGAGACAGGCGTGCATCCCCATCAGAACGTCCAGCCGGCGCCATGGCAACACACGTTCGCTACGACCTTCGCCTGGATCGCCGAGCACGAGCCGGCGTACTTCCAGCGCCTCACCTGGGCCGAGACCCAGCAGAACGGCACCTGCCTGGCGATGTTCCATGCCTGGGCCGACGAGCAGGCCGCCCACACCGGCGTCGACCAGCTGCGCCGTAGCCTGGCCACGATCACGCTGCTCCAGCAGCACGCCAGTGGGCAGCTGGACCGGGACCACCTCGTCGTCGCGCTGGTGGACACCGTCCGGCCGCCGTGGGTCGACCACCCCCTGGCGGTGGCGTTCAGGGAAGTCGATCCGACGCTCGTCGCGGAGTTCGCACAGATCGACGACATGTACGCGCTGGTCGCCCGGTTGGCGCAGGTGTTCGAGGTGGACACCGGGTTCACGTTCGCCCTCTGGTCGGTCGCCGCCGAGGCCCTCGCCGGCGAGGTCGCCGGGGCGTACCTGCCGTACTTCGCCGCAGCCTGTGACGAGCACCTGCGGCAGTGGTATCTGACCGCCACCGTCGCGCAACCGGACCTGCCCGGTCAGCCCGGGGACCCGGCACCCGACGGCGGCGACCAGCCGGTGCCCCGGTGGCTGGACTACCTGGACCCCGCCCAGTTCCCGCAGGCGCTGGCGGACTGCCCGGACCTCGCCGCCGACATGGCCGACTACAACACGCAGGCGTACGCGTTCAACCTGGCCGGGCCGTACCAGGAGGAGTACCGGTCGTCGGTGCACGATGCCATCGCCCGCGTCCTGGCCTGGTACGCCCACCGTCAACCGGTGATCCTGGGTCGCCTCCAGGCGTTCGGCGGGCCGCAGGGGCAGCCCGACGATCCGGAGACCGCCCACCTGCTGGCCCTCGCCCCGGAGTGGGAGCAGCTCCGCCAGGCCTGCGGGCTCCTCACCGCCGCCCTCGAACCCGGCTTCACCGGATATCCGCCGGCCCAGCCGTTGCCGGTTCGGGAACAGATCGCGGCGGCGGTGCGGGCCCGGCTGCTGTCCAGGGAGAGCCGGCAGGGCGGTGCGGAACCGCCGGAACCGGTCAAGGCACCGAGAGCCGTCGAGGTGCCGCGACCACCATCCCGCCGGCCCGAGCGGGTCGAGCAGCGCGGACAGTCGACTCTGGGCGGCATCACCGACGAGCAGTGGCGGCAGGTCGAGGCGATCCTGCCGGGCGGCGACTCGCACCGGAGCCGGCTGCACGACCGCCGGCTGATCGTGGAAGCGATCTACCACCGCAGACGCACCGGCTGCACCTGGGCGAACATGCCGGCGCACTATCCACCCGGCCCGACCGTCGCCAACTACCAGTCGACCTGGGAGCGTGACGGCACCATGCGCCTGATCGAGGCGATCCTGGGCTAGGCCCCCCGGCCAGATACTCCGGATCAGCTCGCCGGGCGATGATCGGAAGGTCCGGCCGCCAGCGCCACGGTCGGTGTCGCTCAGCATGGTTACCGGACGTCTCCGTCGACGGACCTACCTGAGCAGGGCCGCTGCCGCGGCCAGGGTGGCCAGCGACAGTGTCGTGGTCAGCAGCACCGCGCGGCTGGTCACCGCCTCGCCGACGCCGTACTCCTGGCCGAAGATGAACGTGTTCTGCGCTGTCGGCAGGCCCGCGCACACCACCACTGCGAGCAGCTGCGGCGCGGGCAGGTGCAGGGCCAGCCCTGCCGCGTACGCGACGGCCGGCTGCGCGACGAGCTTCAGCGCGGTGATCACGGCCAGCTCGGCCGGCGCGGCCCGGCCAGCCGGCGCGGCCCGATCGTCGCGCGACGGCGTCGTGTGGTGCAGCGACGCGCCGAGCGCGACCAGGGCGGCCGGAGCTGCGGCGCCCGACAGCAGAGTCAGTGTCGCGTCGGCCGCCGACGGCAGCCGCAGGCCGGCAGCCGAACAGGCGACACCGAGCAGCGACGCCAGGATCACCGGGTTGCGTACCGGCAGGGAGGCGATCCGGCGGACCCGTATCCGCCCGGCGGGGTCGCGGTGCCGGTCCAGTGCGACCAGGATCACGGGTGCCACCACCAGCACCTGTAGCAGCACCACCTGCGCCAGGAACGCCACGTCGCCGAGTACCTGGGTGGCGATGGGGATGCCGAGGTTCGCCGAGTTGACGTACCCGGCGGCCATGCCCCAGATAGGTCGTTCGCCAGGCTCGCGGCCGAACAGCCGGCTCGCACCGAACCACCCGAACCCGACCACCGCGGCGGTGCTCGCCGCGAAGGCGAGCAGCGGGGGGCCGGCGAACCCGGACAGCGGCATCCGGGACAGTGCCAGGAACAGTGCGGCCGGCATCGCCAGCTGGAACACGAAGCGGCCGAGCACCGCCGCCCCCGCCTCGCCCAGCAGTCCCCATCGACAGGCCGCATAGCCGATCACGGTGAGAATCCAGATCGGCACGAACGCCGACACCAGGCTCATCCGGGTGTCACCAGCCGCCGGCCCAGGCAACGGCGGGCGTCCAGCTGTCTGGGTGCGACCCACGGCAGCCTTCCCGCCGGGAAGACGAGGGATCGCCGCGTTCGATGGTCGGCGTCCCCGTGTGCCCCGCCATCAGCATCGCCTCGATCCGCGTTACCCACGGCACGATCGCCACCGGAGCCTGCCACTGGCTGGCTCGTGTCTGGTCGCTCGCCACCCTAGGGCCTGTCGAACGAACGGTGTAACTCGGATCCTCTTGGTGGTGTGGGTTCGTTGGTGTCAGCCACACCGTTCCGGCCGGGCGTCCGTCATGGGCCACTGCGTCCAGGGGTCAATCCGGACGCAGATCCCGGCGAGCCTTTGTTGGCTCGGTCAGCAACGGGCTCACCACCGCAACCGTCTGGGTGGTAGGGCGTGGTCTCGTGTCATGCGATCCGCGTACCGCACGGTGGATCGCGAGGAGTTCCTGTCGTCGGTCGCGCTGCCCGCTACCGTACGGACGTGGCACGGGTACTGGTGACCGGCATGTCGGGCGCGGGCAAGACCACGGTCCTCGACGAGCTTCGCCTGCGGGGTTTCCGCACTGTCGATACGGACTACGGCGGCTGGGAACTGCCCGACGGGACCTGGGACGAGCCGCGAATGAGCCGGTTGCTTGACCGGTACCGCGATCTGATCGTGTCCGGGACGGTGGAGAACCAGGTCCGCTTCTACCACCGCTTTCACCACATCGTCTTGCTCAGCGCGCCGTTGGAGGTTCTTCTCCAACGGGTCACCTGCCGAACGAACCCCTATGGAAGAACGCCCGAACAGCAGGCGGAGATCGCGCATTACGTCCAGACCGTCGAGCCACTGCTCAGACGGGGAGCCACCATCGAACTCGACGGACGTCGGAGAGTCTCCGACCTGGCCGACACCATCGAAGGCATGGTCAGGGAAGGGCACCAATCTGCCGGGAACGGGACGCTGCCCACCTCGTACCCGCCGGAGCCGGATCGGTCACCACAGTGAGGTAACAGCACCTCGTCGGTAGACGACTCTTGTCATTACCTCCGGCGTTGTTCTCGAATTGCCTGTCGCGCCCGGACCGTGGCGTCACCGGCGTTAGACTCGCCGGTCATGGGACTGCTTACCTTCAGTCTGAACATCACCCTGGACGGTTGCGCCGACCACCAGGAGGGGATCGCCGACGACGAGACGCACGCCTTCTTCACCCGGCTCATGGACGAGGCCGGGGCGATGCTGTGGGGTCGGGTCACCTACGAGATGATGGAGAGCGCCTGGCCGGCCGTCGCCCGCGGTGACCAGGAGGCACCGCCGGCGATGCAGGAGTGGGCGGCCAAGCTGGAGGCCAAACCCAAGTACGTGGTGTCGTCGACGCGCACGGACTTCCCGTGGACCAACAGCCACCACATCGCCGGCGACCTGCGCGAGGGCGTGCAGAAGCTCAAGGACGCAACCCCGGACGGGGTCCTCCTCGGCAGCGGCAACCTCGCGACCGAGTTGGACCGGCTGGACCTGATCGACGAGTACAGGATGCTCGTTCAGCCTCGGATCGCCGGTCACGGCCCGACCCTGTACCAGGGCGGGCTGCCCAGCACCCGCCGGCTCGAACTGCTCTCGGCCAAGCCGATGCGCAATGGGGTAGTGGCCGTGCATTACCGCCGCGCAGACTGATCACCGGAGTCCCGGGATCGTCCACAGCCGGCAGGATGCCAAGTCAGGAGGAGGTCCGGTCTCAGGGGGTCACTTCACGGTGCTGGGTCAGTGCGGGCAGTCGCCGGTGGCGATGCGTCTTGGGATCAGGCAGCCACACTGGCATTCCGGCAAACCGGGCCGTCGGTTCTGGCCGGTGCCTGGGGGCCGCCGACGGTTGACGCGGGCGAAGGGACCGCGCAGCCTCACGGGCCGGCCGAAACCCCACGGCAAGGGGCCTACGCCTGGTCGGCGTTCCGGGGCCTGGTGGCTTCGGCGGCGGCGAGTTGGCGGACCCGGGCCACCTCCGTCGAGGTGGCGAACTGCCGGGCCACCCGGGCCAGCCAGGCGCTCTCCGAGGCCAGTGAGGCGTCCACGTCCTGGAACGGGTGCTCGGCGCGGTAGTCCCGGCGGTGCGCGTGTCCGACGAGGGCGGCGGCGATCACCGCCGCTTCCACGGTGGCCGGGTCCGCTGCCGGGTCGATCCAGCGGGGCACGTCGGGATGGGCGTAGGGGCGCAGCGTCAACTGCGCGTCGCGGATTTCGATCACCCGGCGGTAGAGCGCGAACTCCGCGCCGGGCAGCGGCCAGCCGCCGCTGGTGTTGAGGGCGATCTGCGGCAGCGCGGTCCGTAGCGCCCGCCAGAGCGGGTCGATCCGGCGCAGCCGGTGTAGCGCGCGCAGCCAGCGCAGTGGCGCGGTGATCCGGTCGCCCCAGGCGGTCAGGGTCGCCCCGATCAGCCAGAGCAGCATGCAGACCGAGCCCAGGGTGGCGCCGATCGGCAGCGTGGTGGCCAGGGACCGGCCGGTGAGGAGGGTGATCACCGGCCGGACTCCGGACCAGGCCGCCCAGACGATGCCCAGGGCGGTGCCGGTGACCACGAAGCTGAGCCCGGTCCGTAGGACGCCGGCCGGCACGTGCCGTAGGTAGCCGCCCACGCTGGTGATGAAGGTGGTCAGGCAGACCGCGATGTAGCTGAAGAAGACCACGAGGTAGCCGACGACGACCGGATCCCGTGAGTACGCGTTGACGAAGTTCAGGGTGAAGGTGGTGTCGGCGTAAGCCAGCAGCACCGCCATCGCCAGGACCGCGCCGACCAGCAGGGCACCGTGCCGGCGCAGCCAGCGGCGGGTGCCGGCGGGGCGGGCGATGCTCTGGCCGAGCGCGCCGAGGAAGTACGCGGCGAGCATCTCCAGGCCGTTGCCGAGCAGTCGGCTGAGGTTCGGCACGGGCTCGACGTGGCTGATCGCGATCAGGACCGGGTGGGCCATCACCGCCAGGCCGAGGCCGATGCACAGGAAGAAGGCGGAGAGGTAGCGGGTGCCGGCGGCACGCCGACGGCCGGGTACCGGGACGAGTTTGTAGGCGGCGACCACGACGGCGAGCGCCAGGGCGGTGAAGTTGAGCCAGGTCAGCATGGTGCCCGGCCCTGGTCAGCCGGTGTCGAAGATCGAGCCGAGTCGGGCCAGCCCGTCGGCGACCTCGGGGGTGACCGGGCCGGTGCCGCCGGTCGGGCCCCGGCGGGCGCGGTGGGCGATCATCGAGGCGACCAGTTCGGCCTCCTGCTCCTGGTCGGCCGAGTAGTCGGATCGGCCGAGTACCCGGCGGACCAGGTCGGTGGAGAGGTTCGGCAGCAGCAGGGCTGGCAGGGTGGCCAGCGAGCGGTCGTCGACGTGGCCGCAGAGCAGGTGCCCGACCTCGTGCAACAGGATGTGCTCCTGGTGCAGCCGGGTGGTGCTGGTGGCGTAGAAGAGGTAGTCGGCCTGGTCGGTGGCGACCAGTGCGCCGCACTGGCTGGCCCCACCGGGCATCGGCACCAGCTCGACCGGTCGGCCCCGCTGGTGGGCCAGCGCGTCGACGAACCGGGTCGGCTCGAACGGCGTCGGGATCGACAGCGCGTCGACGATCCGCTGACACCGGCGCCACATGCCCCGATCAACCGCCATCGCGCTCCACCGGCCCGCCCGTACCGGGCCCGGGAAGCTGCACGCCGGCCGGCCCGGCGCGGCGTGCCTCCCGCCGCCCGATGGCTTCGATCATGTCACTGATGGTGTCCAGCCCCTCCGGGGAGAGGGTGACCGCACGCAGCGCGATCTGCCGGACGGCGCTGTCGCGCAGCGCGCCGAGCAGCTCCAACTCCTCGACGATCCGCGCGCTCTGCTCGTCGTCGAAGAAGTACGCCGCCGGCACCTGGAAGAACTGGGCGAGGGCCTCCAGGTGCCGCTTGGTGGGGTTGGTCCGCCGGCCGTTGCGCAACTGCCAGAGGTACGTGGTGGAGAAGCTCTCCCCGGTGGCCGCGCGGCAGGCGGTGGCCACCTCCTCGTTGCGGTACTGCTCCCGGTCGGGGCGGCGGACCACCTCGAAGAGTCTGTTGATCTTTTCGGCGAGGGTGCCCGTGCTCGGGTGGTCCATGTGGTGCCCTCCCCTCGTCGGATCGGGTGGACCCCGTTTCCCGTGGTTGACGGCGGCGACCCCCTCGGACATCCTAGCGATTCATGATTTTTAGCTGAGATGAACGGCGTGCGCGCCGCCTTTCACACTGGCTGAGAGCTTCCGGAGGAGGTGAACCAGATGACCGCACTCGTCGACCACACCAACGACATCTCCCTGGAGATGTTCGGTGAGCTCACCGAGGCCGACCGGACCGCCCACGGGCTGGCCGGACTCACCCCGGTGCTCGCCACCCCGACGGCGGTGGCGCTCGGCGTCGCCGTCGGCGCCGTGGCGTTCCACGCCGGCTACATGGTGGGCATCGCCCGCAACATGGCCGAGGGCACCAGGCCACAGCCGAAGTAGCCGCCCGACAACCCGTACCCCCGTTCAGGAGGTGATCCATGTCCGTTCTCGCCAACAGGGTGAACGCGGACCCCGCCCTCGCCACCATCCCGATCCACAGCGACGAGGCACGCAACCACGTCGGCGGGATGCCGGTGCTGGCCACTCCGGCGACCATCGTCAGCGTGGCGGCCGGCGTCGGCCTGGTCGGTTCGGTGGCGGCGCTCTTCGGCGCCGGCTACGTCGCCGGGCGCAACCTCGGCGGGACCCGGCCGGTCCCGAAGTGATGACGCGATCGCGGTAGCAGCACCCGGGCCGGTGGACCGCCGCGGCGGTCCACCGGCCCACCCGTCCCGCCCGGTCCTCCCCGCACCATCAGGAAGCGCTGACCCATGAAGAGAGCACCCTGGCACCGCCGGCTCCGGCCGCCCGCCACGTTCGACCGCTCCGCCGTGCTGAGCTGGACCGAGCGGATCAGCTCGGTGACCCACCTCTTCGCCAGCCTGGAATACCTCACCCGCCGCCGGGACCGGCAGCGGGGCGGGGCGAACAACTGGGCGGTGAACCGGCGTACCTTCCACGAGCACGCCCCCCGCCTGACCCGGGCCCTGGACCTGGCCGCCAACGACCGGGTGGCCACCGCGCTGCACGTCAGCCGGGCCGTCGCGGCGGCCGCGCTCTGGCTGCCGCTGGGCCGCCGGCAGCGGGTCGCCGCGAACGCGGTGCTCACCGGCAGCCAGGCCGCGCTGCACGCCCAGCACCTCTACGGCAGCGACGGCGCCGACCAGGTCTCCTTCCTGGTCCAGGCGCTCACCACCGCCGCCCGCGCCGGCCAGCGCCGGCCCGCCGTGGTCGACGCCTGCCTCTGGTTCGTCGCCCTGCAGTCGGTGCTGTCGTACACGGTCTCCGGCTGGGCGAAGCTGCCCAGCGATACCTGGCGCAGCGGACGTGCCCTGCCCGGCATCACCCGGACCCTCACCTACGGCGACCCGCAGGTCTGGCAGCTGATGCGCCGCTACCCCCGGTTGACGAAACTCGCCGCCCACGGGGTGCTGGCGATGGAGTGCGCGTTCCCGCTGGCCTACGCCGCGAAGGGTCGTCCCGCGCCGTACCTGCTCGCCACCGCCGGGGCGTTTCACCTGGTCAACGCGCGGGTGATGGGGCTCGGCCGGTTCTTCTGGGCGTTCACCTCCACCTATCCGGCGGTCGCGTACACCACCCGGCCCCGGGAACGCACCGGCGACGCGGCCGGCGTGCGGCGCGACGACACCCTGCCCGCCGTGGCGGCGACCGCCGGTCTGGTGCTCTTCACCGCCGGCCAGGTCGCCCGGATCCGGCGGCGTCGGCTGATCGAGCGGGGGCGCGGCGACGAGCGCACCGTCACCACCGCCGCCGGAAACGTCCTGTCCTACCGGTACGCCGGCAACCCGCTGTCCGGCGGGGCTGAGGCGCGGTCCGGCGGGTCCGGCGGTGACGGGCCGGTGGTGGTGCTGGAGAGCGGGATGGCCGCCACCGCCGAGCACTGGGAGCGGATCGCCGGTCCGCTCGGTGACCGGTTCACCACGGTCACCTACCAGCGGGCCGGCTACGGTGCCAGCCGCTACCGGGGCACCGGGGAGTACCGGTTCGAGACGATGGTCGACGACCTGGTCGAGCTGACCCGGCACGTGGCCGGCGACCGCCCGGTGGTCCTGGTCGGCCACTCACTCGGCGGCTACCTGGCCCTGCTCGCCGCCGAACAACTCGGCGGACAGGTACGCGGGGTGGCCCTGGTCGACTCCAGCCACCCCGCCGAACTACGCCGTTCCCTGCGGCAGGCCGAGGGCGGCCGGGCGCTGACCAGCACCCTGGCCATCATGCCCGGTTCGTTGCGGGCCGGGTTCGGTTCGCTGCTGCCCCGGGCCCCCTGGATCGACCGGCTGCCCGAGTCCGTCCGCCCGCTGGCCCTGGCCCAGTACCGCGACCCGGAACTGTGGGCCGCCGCCCGGCGGGAGTGGCGGGTGGTGCAGGAACGCTTCGAGGATGAGAGCACCGGGCTGCCCCGGATCGACGTACCGCTGGTGGTGGTGACGGCCGGGCGGACCGCGCGGGCCGACGCCGTCCAGGCCGACCTGCACGACGAGTTCGCCGCCGCGGCACCCCGGGCGCAGCGGCACCTGATCGCCGACGCCGACCACGACGAGATCCTCACCGACGCCGACCGGTCCGCGGAGGTCGTCACGATCCTCACCGCGTTCGTCGACGACGTCACCGCGCCGGGGTCGGAGGTCCGGCGATGAGCCGCCGGGTCGGCTCCGACCTGCGGCCACTGACCACGGCGATCACCGCCGGCCTGGTCGGCTGGTTCGGGGTGACCGTGCTCAGCCAGCACCCGCAACAGGTCTTCGACCGGTTCCGCCGCTACGACGTACCCGGGTTGCTCATCGGCAACTGGCGCTTCTTCGCCCCCGAACCGGCGCAGCACGACTTCCACGTCCTGCACCGGGTGCTCACCGCCGACGGCGCGCAGACCCGCTGGGTGGAGACCACCCACATCCCGCGCCGGCACTGGCGGCAGGTGGTCTGGTTCCCGGAACGCCGGCAGGACAAGGCGATCTTCGACATCTGTGCCGACCTGATCGTGCACCTGGGCACCCCCGGCGTCGAGATCACCGCCACCGCGCCGTACGAGGTGCTGCGGGACTTCGTCGCGCACGCCGTACGCCGGCAGTACGCCGGCGCGGACGTACCCCGGGGATTCCAGTTCGTGATCGCCCGCAGCGCCGGCTACGACGAATCCCACCAGCCGGACTACCTGCTGGTCTCCCCGTTCGAACCGTTGCCGGAGGGCACCCCGAGATGACTGAGATCGCCGACAGCGGCTACGGACGCCAGTTCGTCGACTTCTACGACCAACTCTTCCCCGGCGGGGCGGCGGCGGAGCCGGCCGTCGCGTACCTCGCCGGCCTGCACCCGGGCGGCGGAGCACCCACCCTGGAGCTCGGCGTCGGCACCGGCCGGATCGCCCTGCCGCTGGCCGACCGGGTCGGCGAGATCGTCGGGGTGGACTCGTCGCCGGAGATGCTCGACGCGCTGCGGGCCGCCCTGGCCGAGCGGCCCCGCCCGGTCACGCCGGTGCACGGCGACATCCGCGACTGGTCCGACGACCGCCGGTACGGGCTGGTCTACTGCGTCTGCGGCACCCTGTCGATGCTGCTGGACCCGCAGGAGCAGCAACGGGTCGTGCAGGCCGCCGCCGCCCGGCTGGCCCCCGGCGGGACCCTCGTGGTGGAGACCCACAACCCGGAGTTCGCGCTGGCCGTGCTCAACCAGGGCCGGGCCCGGGACTCCTTCTTCGTGCCCTACCCGGGCCGGGACACCGGGCTGCTGTCGTACTCCACCATCGACGTGGCGAACGGGATCTGGCACCTGGCGCACATCTGGATCTCCGAGGGCCGGTCCCGGATCGCCTCGGAGCTGAGCCGGCTCACCACCCCCGACGAGGTCGACGGGTACGCCGAGCAGGCCGGACTGGTCCGGCTGGCCCGGCACAGCGACTGGGCCGGCACCGAGTTCACCGGCGTGGAACCGATGTACGTCACCGTCTACCGCGCCCCGGGTGACCGGTGAGCACCCCGGCCGCCGGTGAGCGGCACTGGCTGCGCATGATCGCCGGGTACGTCCGGCCGCACCGGGGTCCGTTCGTGGCCGCCGCCGTGCTGCTGCTCGCCTCCAGCCTGCTCGGGCTGGCCCAGCCGCTGGCCGCCAAGGCGCTGATCGACAGTCTCACCGCCGGTCAGGGGGTGGGTCGGGCGCTGGTCGTGCTGACCGGGCTGGTGATCATCGCCGCCGTGCTGCTCGGGGTCGGCAACTACCTGATCCTGCGGACCGCCGAGGCGGTCGCCCTGGACGGGCGGCGCGGCCTGGTCCGGCACCTGCTGCGGCTGACCGTGCCGGCGTTGCAGCGGCAGGCCCCCGGTGACCTGCTGGCCCGGGTCGCCGGGGACACCATGCTGCTGCGGCAGATCGCCAGCCAGTCCCTGATCGACCTGTTCACCGGCGGCGTCATGCTGCTCGGCGCGGTAGCACTGATGGCGGTGGTCGACCTGACCCTGCTCGGGGTGACCGCCGTGGTGGTGGTGCTCCTGGTGATCATCATGGGGTCGTTGATGCCCCGCATCCGCGCCGCCGCGCTGCGCTCCCAGGAGTCGGTGGGCGACATGGGCGCCGCCCTGGAACGGGCGCTGGGCGCGTTCACCACCATGAAGGCCTCCGGCACCGAGGCCACCGAGGCGGCCCGGATCGACGCGGCGGCGCTGACCGCGTACCGCCAGGGGGTGAGCCTGGCCCGCTGGGGCTCGGTCGCCGGCACCAGCGCCGGCCTGGCCATCCAGGTCGCGTTCCTGGTCGTGCTCGGGGTCGGCGGCGCACGGGTGGCCAGCGGCGCGATGCCGGTCTCGGCGCTGGTGGCCTTCCTGCTCTACGTGGCCTACCTGAGCCACCCGGTGATGCAGCTCGTCGGCGCCGGCACCTACCTGCAGATCGGGCGGGCGGCGCTGACCCGGATCGCCGAGATCGACGCACTGCCCACCGAACCGATCGACCTGCCCCCCGCGCCACCGGTCAGGGCCGGCGTCCCGGCGACGGCCGGAGCCGGGGTGCCGACGGGGCCGACGGGAACCGGCGGGCCGACCACCACGACCGGGGCGCGGTCGGCTCCCGAACCGGCGGAGGTGGTGTTCGAACAGGTCAGCTTCCGGTACCCCGACCGGGACGAACCGGCCCTGCGCGACCTCACCCTGACCGTGCCGGCGGGCGGGCTGACCGCCCTGGTCGGGCCCTCCGGCTCCGGCAAGACCACGGTGCTCGCCCTGATCGAACGCTTCACCGAGCCGCAACAGGGCCGGATCCTCGTCGACGGCCGGCCGCTGGCCGACTGGCCGCTGGCCGAACTGCGCGCCACCATCGGGTACGTCGAGCAGGACGTCGCGGTGCTCGCCGGGACGCTGCGGGAGAACGTCGCGTACGCCACCCCCGGCGCCACCGACGAGGAGATCCGGGCGGTGCTGCGGACCACCCGGCTCAGCACCCTGCTGGACCGGCTCGGCGGTGACCTGGACGCCCCGATCCGGCACCGGGGGCTCTCCCTGTCCGGCGGCGAGCGGCAACGGATCGCGGTGGCCCGCGCCCTGCTGCGCCGTCCCCGGCTGCTGCTGCTCGACGAGGTGACCTCGCAACTGGACGCCGCCAACGAGGCCGCCCTGCGCGAGGTGATCCAGGAGATCTCCCGCCGGACCACCGTGGTCGTGGTCGCGCACCGGCTCTCCACGGTCCTCGCCGCCGACAAGATCGTCGTGCTGGAGAATGGCACGGCCCGTTCCGTGGGTTCGCATCCGGAACTGGTCCGCACCGATGCGCTCTACGCCAGCCTGGCTGCGGAACAGGCGTTGGTCTGAGGGCGGGAGGGCACACCATGGGAGCACAGACGGCAGCCGGCGGGCTCGACGCGGTGGTGGTCGGCTCCGGCCCGAACGGGCTGGCCGCCGCACTGGTGCTCGCCTCGGCAGGGCTGAGCGTCCAGGTTCACGAGGCCGCCGGGACCACCGGCGGTGGCACCCGGACCGAGGAGCTGACCCTGCCCGGGTTCCACCACGACGTCTGCTCCGCGGTGCACCCGATGGCCCTCGCCTCGCCCTTCTTCCGCGCCTTCGACCTGACCGCGCACGGCGTACGGCTGTTGCAGCCGGAGATCCCGTACGCCCATCCGCTGGACGGGGGACGGGCGGCGCTGGCCTGGCGGGACCTGGACCGTACCGCCGAGGGGCTGGGTCCCGACGGGGCGGCCTGGCGGTCCCTGCTCGGGCCGCTGGTCCGACGCTGGTCGGGAGTGGTCGACACGGCCATGTCCGACCTGCGCGGGGTACCCCGCGACCCGCTCGCCGCCCTGCTGCTCGGGCTCCGCACCCTGGAACAGGGCACCCCGGCCGCGGCGGCCCGGTTCCGCACCGGGGAGGCCGCCGCGCTGCTGGCCGGGGTGGCGGCGCACGCGATCGCCCCACCGCGCCGGCTCGCCCCGGCCGGGGCCGGCCTGCTGCTGGCCACCCTCGGACACGCGGTCGGCTGGCCGGTCCCCGCAGGTGGCAGCCGGGCGATCACCGACGCGATGGTGAACCGGCTACGGCAACTCGGCGGCCGGGTGGTCACCGGCGACCGGATCGACGACCTGGCCCAACTGCCGCCGGCCCGCACGGTCCTGCTCGACGTCTCCCCCGCCGGCCTGCTGCGCATCGCCGGCGACCGGCTACCCGCCGGCTACGCGCGCAGTCTGCGTTCCTTCCGGTACGGCGGGGCCGCGTGCAAGGTCGACTTCGCGCTCTCCGGGCCGGTGCCGTGGGCGGAGCCGGAGTGCGCCCGCGCCGGCACCCTGCACCTGGTCGGCTCGGCCGCCGAGGCCCGGATCGCCGAAACCGCGGTGGTACGCGGCCGGCACCCGGAACGCCCCTACGTGCTCGCGGTGCAGCCCGGCGTGGTCGATCCGACCCGCGCACCCGCCGGCAAGCAGGTGCTCTGGACGTACGCGCACGTGCCGAACGGCTCCCCACGCGACGTCAGCGACCAGATCATCGCCCAGGTGGAACGCTTCGCGCCCAGCTTCCGCGACCTGATCCTGGCCACCCACGTGGTGCCGGCGGCGCAGGCCGGCGCACACAACCCGAACTACGTCGGCGGGGACATCTCCGGCGGGGCGGTCACCGGGTGGCAGCTGGTGATGCGGCCGGCGGCCCGCTGGGACCCGTACCGGACCCCGCTGCCCGGCGTGTACCTCTGCTCGGCCTCCACCCCACCCGGCCCGGCCGTGCACGGCATGTCCGGGCTGCACGCCGCCGGCCGCGCCCTGCGGCAGCAGTTCGGCATCCGCACCGCCCCCCTCGACCTGATCCGCGGCGGACGCTGACCGGTCCGGGCGGCGTCGACCGAGGCGGGCGGGCGTCGGTCGGCACCGCGACGACCCGGAGTTCGGGTACCGGTTCCTGGTCGATGAGGCCCGCACCGCCGGACAGGCGATGGCTGAGCGCACCCGCCCACGGCCCGAACCGGTTGCGGCTGGCCGACATCACCGAACACCCCAAGAGCGTCGGTTGTTGCGATGATGCCGGCATGGATGTGCGCTGCGGTGAGGTATCGATTCGCCCCGCAGACGAACACGACGTGTCTGCGGTTGTCGGCTTGATGGACGGCGCAGTCGCATGGCTGGTCGCCGCAGGCCGCACCGGGCAGTGGGGAGTCGAACCCTACTCCGCCAACCCACGGTCCACGGCTGCCATTTCGGGCATGGCCGCCGGTAGGGAGTTGTACGTGGCGGTCAGCACGGACATCGTGGTCGGCGCAGTGGCCGTCGGCTCAGCGCCGGACTACGTGCCACCCGCGACGGAACCTGAACTCTACGTTCGGCTACTGGTGACCGATCGGGCCTGTGCCGGGCGCGGGATCGGCCGCCAGCTGCTCGAACACGCTCGTACGGTCGCTGGGGCCGCCGGCGTGGACCTCTTACGAGTCGACTGCTACGCAGGCCCGGACCGGGCGCTGGTCCGCTACTACGAAAAGGAGGGTTTCACTGCGACCGAGGCATTCGACGTTGCCAGGCCATCCGGATCATGGCCAGGCCAGGTCCTGCAACAACGCCTGAGCCAGTGAGCGTTTCGCATGTCTGTCAGTCGGGTGTGTTGAGAGTGCGGCGTTGTTGGCGGGTGGCGGGTCCGCCTCGGGTGAGGCGGGCGAGCATGCCAGCGATCGCGGCCCAGCGGATGATGGCTTCC
>NZ_JACGMO010000179.1:0-10470 GCF_015354745.1 Micromonospora sp. S-DT3-3-22 | reverse complement strand
CACGGCCGTCGGCCGCGCGTTGCCGGTGCCGGCGCAGCAGCGCGGCGGCCCGCGGGTCGGTCAGCCCCACGGCGGGCGGAGTCGCGCCACCGGACGGCGATCTCGACCGCGTCGAGCGGTACGGGCGCACCCTGGAGCAGCGCGGCGGTGCCGCCGGTCAGCAGGTGGGGCAGCTCGCCCAACCGGTCGAGCAGCCGGTCCAGCCCCAACTCGTCGATCCGGTCGGCGGTCGACCGCCCGGCCAGCTTGTCCATCTCGGCGTCGAGGTGGCTGTCGAGCTGCTCGGTGGTGACGGCGAGTTGCCGGCCGAGGGCGGCGAAGAGGCGCTCGACCAGGTCGAGGCTCGGCACCCGCCCACCACGCTCGACGCGGGCCACCGCGCTCTGACTCGTCCCCGCCCGATCCGCCAGTTGCTGCTGGGTGAGCCGCTGGGCACCACGTTCCCGGCGCAGCAGCGCGGCGATCTCCGTAGCGAGTCGACCACTCTCCGACATCCCCGCATGATGATGTGCCGACGGCGAGCGGTATGCCTGTCGGTCATATTTATGACCCACAGGAATACTGCTCTACGTGGGATACCACACCCCACCCCGGCCGGCTCCCCACCCGGCTGTCCGATGGGCCGGGACCGGGGTCAGGGCGAGGATCCGCGGCGATGACCGACGGCCGGACCCGAAACCCGGGGGGCGAGGGCGAAGGGCCGGGATGCGAGGGCGAAAGGCGAGGGGCCGAGAGGACGGGCGGGGTGTGGCCGGGTGGCGCGGGCCGACGGCTAGGCTGGCTTACCGTGCTCGTACTGGTGGTGGACTCCTCGACCCCCGCGGTCACCGCGGCGCTGGCCGAGGTCACGACGGACGGCGTCGCGCTGCGGGCGCACCGGTGCACGGTCGACGCCCGGGCCCACGGTGAACTGCTCGCCCCGCAGGTCGAGGCGGTACTCGCCGACGTCGACGCCCGGCCGGCCGACCTCGGCGCGATCGTCGCCGGGCTCGGCCCCGGCCCCTTCACCGGGCTGCGGGTCGGGCTGGTCACCGCCGCCACCATGGGCCAGGTGCTCGGCATTCCCACGTACGGCGTCTGCTCGCTCGACGGCATCGGCCACCCCGGCCCGGCCCCGGCCGGCACCGCGACGGCGGGGGAGCGGCGGGTGCTGGTCGCCGCCGACGCCCGACGCAAAGAGGTCTACTGGGCGGTCTACGACGGCGGTGGCCGGCGGATCGTCGGGCCGGAGGTGGACGCCCCGGCGGTCGCCGCCGCCCGCGCCCGGGAGTTGGCCGTCACCGAGGCGGTCGGGGACGGTGCCCACCGGTACGCCGACGTGCTCGGCCTACCGCTGCGCGCCGAACCCCGCTACCCGGACGCCGCCACACTGGTCGCCCTGGCCGCCGCCCGGGTCCGGGCGGGCGCCCCCGGCGAGACGCTCACCCCGCTGTACCTGCGGCGGCCGGACGCGGTCGCGGCGACCAGCCGCAAGCCGGTGCTGCCGTGACCGTACGGGTGGAGCGGTTCCGCTGGTGGCACATCGCCGAGGTGCTGCCGATCGAGGCGGACCTGTTCGGTGCCGAACAGTGGTCGCCGGCGATGTTCTGGAACGAGCTGGCCAGCGGGCACCACTACCGGGTCGCCCTGGACACCGACGGGTCGCTGCTGGGCTACGCGGGCCTGGCGGTCGATCCGGGCGGCGAGTCGTGGGTGCAGAACATCGCGGTCCGCCGGGACGCCCAGCGGCGCGGGATCGGCCGGGCGCTGCTGGAGGACCTGCTCGCGGAGACCGCCCGGCGCGGGGTCGGCAGCGTCCTGCTGGAGGTTGCCGTCGACAACGCCCCCGCCCAGCGGCTCTACGCGGGGTACGGCTTCGAGCCGATCGGCGTACGGCGGGGCTACTACCAACCGAGCAACACCGACGCGCTGGTCATGCGGCGCGACGCGGAACCGGGCGCGGACGGGACGGACCATGGCTGACGAACCGCTGATCCTCGGGATCGAGACCTCCTGCGACGAGACCGGTGTCGGCATCGTGCGCGGGCACACCCTGCTCGCCGACGCGCTGGCCTCCAGCGTGGACGAGCACGCCCGGTTCGGCGGGGTGGTGCCCGAGGTGGCCAGCCGGGCGCACCTGGAGGCCATCGTGCCGACCATGGACCGGGCGCTGCGCGCGGCGGGGGTGACGCTCACCGACATCGACGCGATCGCGGTCACCTCCGGTCCCGGCCTGGCCGGGGCCCTGCTGGTCGGGGTCGCCGCCGCGAAGGGTTACGCACTGGCCGCCGAGAAGCCGGTGTACGGGGTGAACCACCTGGCCGCCCACGTCGCGGTGGACACCCTGGAACACGGTCCGCTGCCCGCGCCGGCGATCGCCATGCTGGTCTCCGGTGGACACTCCTCGTTGCTGCGCGTCGACGACCTGGCCCGGGGGGTGACCCCGCTGGGCGCGACCATCGACGACGCGGCCGGTGAGGCGTTCGACAAGGTGGCCCGGCTGCTCGGCCTGCCGTTCCCGGGTGGCCCGTACATCGACCGGGAGGCGCGGGCCGGTGATCCGGCGTCGATCGCCTTTCCGCGTGGCCTGACCGCCGCCAAGGATCTCGTCGCCCACCGCTACGACTTCTCCTTCTCCGGGCTGAAGACGGCGGTGGCCCGCTGGGTGGAGGGGCGGCGGCGGGCCGGCGAGCCGGTGCCGGTGGCCGACGTGGCGGCCGCCTTCCAGGAGGCGGTCTGCGACGTGCTCACCGGCAAGGCGTTGGCCGCCTGCCGGGAACACGGGATCGACACCCTGGTCATCGGTGGGGGAGTGGCGGCGAACTCGCGGCTGCGGGCGATGGCCGAGCAGCGGGCGCAGCGGTACGGCATCCGGGTCCGGACGCCCCGGCCGGGACTGTGCACCGACAACGGCGCGATGGTCGCCGCGCTCGGGGCGCACCTGGTGGCCGCCGGGGTACGCCCGAGCCGGCTGGACCTCCCCGCCGACTCGGCGTTGCCACTGACCACGGTCAGCGTGTGAGGGGAGGGGCCGACGTGATCGTACGGATGTGGGAGGCGCGGGCCGAGTCGTACGGCTTCGCCGACCTGATCACCTGGGTGTGCGAGACGGCGCTGCCGGAGTTCGAGCACGATCCGCTGCACCTGTCCAGCGAGGTCTTCTCCTCCACCGATCACCGGGTGGTGGTCGTCTCGAAGTGGCGCAGCAGCCCCCGGTCGCTGCCCGAGCCGCCGGCCACCCTGGTCGCCCGCCCCCCGCACTCCTGGGACTTCACCCAGGTCGACCGCTGACCGGTCGCCCGGCCCCGGCGCTGGGCCCGGACAGCCCGACGGCCCGCCGGCGGTGGTGCCGCCTGCGGGCCGTCGGGTCAGCTGCGCGGGGTCAACTGCGGCGCGTGATCCGCCAGGTGGCGTAGCCGCCCGCGCCGAGCGCCAGCAGGAAGACCGCCCAGACCACGGTGGTGCTGACCCCGACCGACGGGCCGGAGGCGGCCCCGGCCTGGGCGGCGGCGACCAGCGAGTCGTTCTGCGCGGCCGGGATGGCGGCCGGCGGCATCTGCTGCCAGCGGACCAGCCCGGTGCTCTCCAGCATGGCCATGTGGTCGTTGACGAACTTGTTGGCCTCGTCGGCGAGCTTACGCACGGTGTTGTCCCGGGTGCTGGCCCGGACCGCGCCGATCACCGGGAAGATCTTGCCGTGCGCCACCCGGAGCCGGGTCACGAAGATCTGGTCGAACTGAGCACCGGAGGCGTTCTGCATCTCGGTCAGCCACCCCTTCTGCTCGGGGGTGGGATCGCTCGGCAGCGTCGTGCCCAACTTGTTGGCGGCCTGCACCACCAACTCGTCGAGGACGCCGTGCTGGCGGGCGATCTCCGCGCCGACCTCCCGCACCCGCGCGGACTGGCCCTTCTCGGCGGCCATCGTGCCGGCCGGCATCTCCCACAGGCCGGCCAACCGGACGCCGTTGAGCAGCGTCATGTCGGCGGCGTTCAGCTGCACGCCGGGTGCGGCGACCGCCATGCCGGGTAGCACGACCAGGCCGGCCAGGAAGGTGACGAGCAGCACCGCCACCCGGTGGGTCCGGTGCCCTCGCCGACGACGTACGGAATCCAGCGGTGCCATGCTGCGGTGCCTCCTCGATCCGGGCCGACCTGTCCTGCCGGGCAGCGACCCGCCGGCTGCCCGTCCGTCCACTGGTACGGACCGTCGGGCCGATCAGTTCACCGGGCGGCGCACGAGTCGGGAGGTATCCGTTCAGGCGGCGTCGAGCGGGTCGGCGAGGAGCCGTTCGAAGGCCAGTTCGGCCGCGCCGATCAGGGCCGCGTCGTCGCCGAGTTTCGGGGTCCGCAGCCGGACGTGTTCCAGGCAGGCGGGCAGCCCGGTCTCGTTGAGCCGGCTGCGGACCTGGGCGGCGGCGGCCAGGTAGAGGTCCCGCATGGTGCCGCCGAAGATGACCATCTCCGGGTTGAAGATGTTGACCAGGTTCGCCACCCCGAACCCGAGCCAGTCCCCGGCGTGCCGTACGGCGGTCTGGGCGCGGGCGTCCCCCCGGTCGGCGGCGTCGAAGACGGCCAGCAGCGCCTCCCGGCCCCGGGCGTCGGACCGGCCGGCGGCCCGCAGCAGCCCGTACTCGCCGATCTGGGTCTCCCAGCAGCCCCGGGAGCCGCACTCGCAGGCGGTGCCGTCGCGCACCACCACCATGTGGCCGACCTCGCCGCCGTAGCCGCCGTGGCCGGTGAGCCGCCGGCCTCCGGCGATGATGCCGGCACCGACGCCGACGTCCCCGTAGAGGTAGATGACGTTGTCGCAGCCGGCGGCGACGCCCCGGGCGTGTTCGGCGAACGCGGCGACGTCGGCCACGTTGCCGACCGTGACCGGCAGCTCCACGCCCAGTTCGACGGCGAGGGCGGCCCCGATCGGCTCGTCCACCCAGCCGGTGGTGGGGCCGAGCCGGACCAGCCCGTCGGCCTTGCGGACCATGCCGCAGACCGCGACGCCGGCACCGACGCAGATGGAACCCGGTGGCACCCGCTCCCGCATCTGCTTGAGAGCCCCGGCCAGCATCGGGACGGTCTCCGCGGCGTCCAGGTCGCGTGGCCGGTCCAGCTCACGGCGGTCCAGCACCTCGCCGCCGAGACCGACCCGCGCGGCCCGCAGCCGGTCCACCTCGATCGAGTACGCGTACGCGTAGACCCGGGCCGACTCGGGCCGGACGACCAGCGACGGTCGCCCGGCCCGGCCGGTCTCCTTCGGCGTGCCCTCGCTGACCAGCCCGGCGCCGGCCAGGTCGGCGGTGAGCGCGCCGATGGTGCTGCGGTTGAGCCCGAGGGCGGTGGTGAGTTCCGCGCGGGAGGTGGCGCCGTGCACGTGGACGTGCCGGAGCAGCGCCCCGAGGTTCTGCCGCCGGATCTCGTCCTGGCTCGGTCCTACCCGCATCGTTGGTGGCACCCCATGTCCCGCCGCTGGTGTACGCGGATCAGCGCGTTCCGGAGGCGGAGGCGCGGCGGCGCGACAGCGCGTCCACGCTGGCCGCGAGGAGCAGCACCACACCGGTGACGACGTACTTCACCCCGGCGCTGTAGCCCATCAGGCCCATGCCGTTGTCGATGACGGCGACCACCGCGCCACCGAGCACGGCGTCGAGGACCCGGCCCTTGCCGCCGAAGAGGCTGGTGCCGCCGATCACCGCCGCGCCGACGGCGTAGAGCAGCACGTTGCTGCCGCCGGTGTTCGGGTCGACCGAGTTGGCCCGGCTGGCCGCGACGATGCCGCCGATCGCCGCCATGGACGAGCAGATCACGAAGACCGAGATCCGGATCTTGTCGACGTTGATGCCGGCCCGGCGGGCGGCCTCCTTGTTGCCGCCGACGGCGTAGACGTGCCGGCCGTAGCTGGTGCGCTGGAGCACGAAGGTCCAGACGATCAGCAGCACCGCGATGACCGGCACCACGATCGGCACGCCCTTGAGCGAGTTGATCAGGACGTTGCGGCTGCGTTCCTGGTTGAGGATGTAGACCGCGATGCCGAGGATCAGGGTCAGGCCGCCGATGCGGGCGAGCACCACCGCCATCGGGTCGGTGGTCAGGCCCCGGGACAGCCGCTTGCGGTGCCGCAGCAGTTGCACGGCCGCGTACCCGCCGATGGCGAGGGCGGCCAGTGCCCAGCCGACGGCCGGGGGCAGGTTGCGGTTGGCGATCGCCACCAGCACCTCGTCGTTGACCGAGATGTTGGCGCCGCCGCTGATCAGCATCAGCACGATGCCCTGGAAGGCGAGGAAGCCGGCCAGGGTGACCACGAACGACGGGATGCCGATCTTCGCGACCAGGAAGCCGAGCACGGTGCCGATGACCACGCCGGTGAGGATCGCGGCGAGCACGGCCACGTACCAGGGGTAGCCGGCCTTGGTGGCGACGTTGGCCAGGATGGCCGCGCAGACCCCGCTGGCGAAGCCGGCGGACAGGTCGATCTCGCCGAGCAGCAGGACGAAGACCAGTCCCATGGCGATCAGGGTGACCGCCGCGCCCTGGGTGAACAGGTTGGCGAAGTTGCCGGCGGTGAGGAACGACGGCCGCATGATCGAGAAGACCGTGCAGAGCACGATCAGCCCGAGCACGGCGGGCAGCGCGCCGATGTCGCCGCCGCGTACCCGGCCCCAGTAGCCGCGCAGGTGGCTGCCGACGGTCGGCGGCGGCGTGACCGCCGCCGGGCCTTCCTTGCGCACGGCGGTGGTGGTCATCGAACGCCTCCTGGAGTGGTGTCGGCGGGTCCCGCGCCGGTGCCGTTTCCGGCGGTGACCGGCTCGCCGGTGAGACCGAGGTTGCCGGAACGGCCGGCGGTGATCAACTCGACGACCTGCGAGTGGGTGATGTCGGTGGTCTTCACCTGGGCGACCATCTGGCCGAGGTAGAGCGCGGCGATCCGGTCGGAGACGGCGAAGACGTCGTTCATGTTGTGCGAGATCAGCACCACGGCCAGCCCGTTGTCGGCCAGCCGGCGGACCAGCTCGAGGACCTGGGCGGTCTGTGCCACGCCCAGCGCGGCGGTCGGCTCGTCGAGGATGACCAGCTTGCTGTTCCAGAGCACCGCCTTGGCGATGGCGACGGTCTGCCGCTGCCCGCCGGAGAGGCTGGAGACGTGCTGGCGCAGCGACTTCACCGTCCGTACGGAGAGCCCGGCGAGGGTTTCCGCCGCCATCTGTTCCATGGTCGGCTCGTCGAGCACCAGCCCGCTGTGCTTCTCCCGGCCGAGGAACATGTTCTGCACGATGTCGAGGTTGTCGCAGAGCGCGAGGTCCTGGTAGACGACCTCGATGCCGAGCGTGGCGGCGTCCCGGGGGCTGTTGATGCTCACCGGTCGGCCGTCGAAGAGGAACTCGCCGGCGTCGGCCGGGTAGATGCCGCTGATGCACTTGACCAGGGTGGACTTGCCGGCGCCGTTGTCGCCGACCAGTGCGGTCACCTCTCCGGCGTGGGCGGCGAGGGCGACGTCGCGCAGGACCTGGACGGGACCGAAGCTCTTGTCGATCCCGCGCAGTTCCAGCAGGGGGGTCGCGGACACGGGGGTCTCCTTCGGACGGAGGGAAGATCTCGGAGCCCGTCCGGCGGCGAGCGCCGCCCGGCACGAGGTTCCGTGCCGGGCGGCGTCGCGTCGACGGGGTACGACGCTCGTCGTACGGTCAGCTGATGCCGTTGGCGGCGCAGAGCGCGGCGTACGCGCCGGTGCAGAGCTTCGCCTTGTCGACGTAGCCGTCGGCCACCACGTCCTTGACGGTCGACTTGTCGATCGCCTTCGGCTCCAGCAGCACGGACGGGACGTCCCGGCCGCTCTCCGGGTCCTTGACCGTCTGCCCGGTCTCCTTGCGCTCGCCCTTGGCCACGGCGATGGCCAGCTCGGCGGCCGCGTCGGCCTCCTTCTTGACGGCCTTGTAGACGGTCATGCACTGGTCACCGGCGAGGATGTTCTGCAGGCCGGTCACGTCGGCGTCCTGGCCGGTCACCGGGACTCTGCCGTTGAGCTTGTTCTTCTTCAGCACCGAGATGGCCGCGTTGCCGAGGCCGTCGTTGGCGGAGAGCACACCGTCGATCTTGCCGCCGCTCTGGGTGAGCATCTGCTCGAAGATCGTGGCGGCCTGCGCCGGGTCCCAGTCCGGCACCGACTGGTCCGGGCCCTTGGTGTATTCCTTCGACTCGAACTTCGGCTTGAGCACCGAGTCGTAGCCGTTCTTGAACAGGGTGGCGTTGTTGTCGGTGGGCGAGCCGTTGAGGTAGGCGACCGTCGGGTTCTTGACGCCCTTCTCGGTCAGGCACTTGGCCAGGCCCTCGCCCTGGAGCTTGCCGACGGCCTCGTTGTCGAAGCTGACGTAGTACTGGGCGGAGCCGCCCAGGGTGAGCCGGTCGTAGTCGATCGTGGCGACGCCCTGCGACTTCGCCTTGTCCAGCACGGCCTTGCCGGTGCCGGAGTCCAGGTTGACGATCATCAGGGTGGTGACCCCGCTGGTGATCATCTGGTCGGCGATGGTCTGAAAGGCGTTCTTGTCGTTCTGCGCGTTCTGGATGTCCGACTCGACACCGGCCTTGTCGAACGCCTCCTTGAGGAACCGGCGGTCGGCGGTCTCCCAGCGGGCGGAGGACTTGCTGTCGGGCAGGATCACGCCGATCTTCGGCTTCTTGGCGGTGCTGCCGCCGGCGTCGTTGCTGCTGGAGTCGTCGCCGCAGGCGGCCATGCTGCCGGTGGCCAGCAGGCCGACGGCGGCGAAGGTGAGGAAGCCCTTGCGCATCTGCACGGGTCCTTTCGAGGGTGGGGGAGGAGTGGTCGGTGTTTTGTTGTGTCCGGCAACGTATTCCCGCCCGTGAGTCGGGCGCAAGACTGCCGAGGTCAGAAGTTTGTTGGCGGCGGTAACAATTCAGCAACGCGGTTGTCACCCCCGGGACACCCGCCCCGCAATCACGCTCCGTGTCCGGTCTGCCACCGGCTCCTGACGCCCGGGTCAGCCGGCGGCGATCCGCGCGGTGCCGGCGTCGGTGAGGGCGACCAGGTCCGCCGGGGCGAGCTGGAGCTGCAACCCCCGCCGGCCGGCCGACACGTAGACGGTGTCGTGGTCAAACGCGGAGACGTCGACCACCGTCGGTAACCGTCGGCGCTGGCCCAGCGGGCTGATCCCGCCCCGCACGTAGCCGGTGCTCCGCTCGGCGGCGGCCCGGTCGGCCAGCGCGGCCCGCTTGCCGCCCAGCGCCGTGGCCAGCGCCTTGAGGTTCAGCTCGCCGGTGACCGGGACGACCGCTACCGCCAGCGCCCCGTCGACCTCGGCGACAAGCGTCTTGAACACCCGCTCCGGCGGCACCCCGAGCGCCGCCGCGACCAGTGCGCCGTAGTTCGGCGCGTCCGGCGCGACGTCGTACGGGTGGGTGCTGTACGCGATCCTGCGCTTGGTCAGCAGCGCCGTCGCCGCGGTGGCCTGTCCCGCCATGCCGGTCACGCTAGCCCGGCGGGCCCCCGTCCGCGACCGGTCGCCCGATCAGCACCGTCGGTGCGCCGGCCACCCGGGTCAGCACCAGGCTGGCCGGGTTCTCCCCGGCCAGTCGCAGGTCCCGGCGCAGTTGCTCGGGCGACAACGCCGAGCCCCGCTTGAGGATCTCCACCCGGCCGACCCGGCGCTCCCGCAGCAGCGCGCGCAGCCGCTTCAGCGAGAACGGCAGCACGTCGACGATCTCCAGGCACCTGCCGAACGGGGTGGGACGCGGGGTGTCCGCGTAGAGGTAGGCGATGCTCGGGTCGGCAAGCGTCGCGTCGAGGGTGTCGGCCAGTTCGGCGACCAGGTGCGCCCGGACCACGGCCGGGTCCGGGTCGTACAGGTAGCGCCGTACCGGTCCGACGCCGGCCTCGACGCCGCCCGTGCCGGTCAACCGGTGGGCACGGGGGATGGCGTCACCGGGCCCCGACCGCAGGACGGTCGCCCGGCGGGGCACCCCGGCGAGCGCGCCGCACCACAGGGCCGCCTCGACCAGGTCCCCGTCGACGCTGACCCACTCCGCCTCGGCGTCGGCCGGGATCAGCGCGTGGTCGATGCCGGGGGCCACCTTCACCACCGTGTGCGGCACCCGTGCGGCCAGCCCGGTGACGAAGTCCCACGGCGGCGAGTAGGCGTCCGGGTCGAAGATCCGCCGTCCGGTGCCGGCCCGCCGCCGGGCCGGATCGCAGAAGACCGCGTCGACCCGGGTCACGTCGAACGCCGTCGCGTCGCCGCACTCCACGGTGAACGTCCCGGCCAGCCCGGCGGCCTCGGCGTTCGCGGCGGCCAGCGCGGCGGTGACCGGGTCGGCCTCCACCCCGTACACCCGGATGCCGGCGCGGGCGGCGGCGAGCGCGTCGGCGCCGAGGCCGCAGCCCAGGTCGGCGAGGGTGCGCACCCCGACGGCGGCGAGCCGGGCGGCCCGCCGGTCGGCGACCACCCGGCGGGTGGCCTGCTCCAGGCCGGGGCGGGTGAGGAACAT
>NZ_JACGMO010000178.1:0-10396 GCF_015354745.1 Micromonospora sp. S-DT3-3-22 | reverse complement strand
GGTCAGCCGGTCGTGCACGGCGGCGCTGGCGGTGGCCACGGCCGGCGCGAGGGTGAGCACCGGCAGCGCGGCCAGCGTCACGGCGAATCCGAGCAGCGCCAGGTCGGTGGCGTCGCGCAGGGTGTCCCGCCAGTCCCGGCGGGCCGGTACGGCGTCGTCGGACGCCAACGGGGCGGCGGTCATCCCTTCAGCCCGCTGGTGTTGATGCCCTCGACCAGCATCCGCTGGAAGGCCAGGAAGAACAGGAAGACCGGCAGCAGCGACAGCACCGACATGGCGAACATCGGGCCGACCGCGCTCTGGCTGGTGGAGTCGATGAACAGGGTCAGCGCCACCGGCACCGTGTAGTCGTCCAGGCTGGACAGGAAGACCAGTTGCCGGAAGAAGTCGTTCCAGGTCCAGATGAACGAGAAGATCGCGGTGGTGACCAGCGCCGGGCGGCTCAGCGGCAGGATGACGTGCCGGAAGATGCCGTACGGGCTGGCGCCGTCGATCTTGGCGGCCTCGTCGAGTTCGCGCGGGATGCCCCGCATGAACTGCACCATCAGGAACACGAAGAACGCCTCGGTGGCCAGGAACTGCGGGATGAGCAGCGGCAGGTAGGGCCAGTCCCCGCCGACCAGGCCGAGGCTGCGGAACAGGATGTACTGCGGCACGATCAGCACGTGGCCGGGGAGCAGCAGGGTGCCGATCATGACGGCGAACCAGATCCCCCGCAGCCGGAACCGCAACCGGGCGAAGGCGTACGCGGCGAGCAGGCAGGAGACCGCGTTGCCGACCACGGTCAACAGGCTGACCATGGCGCTGTTGAGGAAGAACGTGCCGAAGCTGAGGTCGAAGTTGCCCCAGCCGGCGGTGAAGTTGCCCGGGGTGAACCGTTCGGGCAGCAGGCCGACGTTGTTGACGATCTCTTCCTGCGACTTGACCGAGGTGCCCACCATCCACAGCAGCGGGTAGAGCACCACCGCCACGATCACGATCAGCACCAGCAGCCGGACGGCCTGCCGGCCGCCCTGCCGGCGACGGCCGGGCCGCCGCGCCGTCGAGGTCACCGCCACCATTACTTCTCCCCGTCGGAGTAGTGCACCCAGAACCGCCCGGTGCTGAAGAAGACCACGGTGATCAGGCCGATCGCGATCAGGAACACCCAGGCCATCGCGGAGGCGTAGCCCATCTCCAGGTCGGTGAAGCCTGCGATGTAGAGCTTCAGGGTGTACATCAGGGTGGAGTCGACCGGGCCGCCGGTGCCGTTGCTGAGCACGAAGGCGGCGGTGAAGCCCTGGAAGCCGTTGATGGTCTCCAGCACCAGGTTGAAGAAGATGACCGGGGAGAGCATCGGCAGGGTGACGTGCCAGAACTGGGAGAACCGGCCGGCGCCGTCGACGGAGGCCGCCTCGTACAACTCGGTGGGGACCTGCTTCAACCCGGCCAGGAAGATCACCATAGGTGCGCCGAACTGCCAGATGGCCAGCACCATCAGGGTCTGCAGCGCCCAGTCCGGGTCGCTGACCCAGGGCAGCCCCTCGATGCCGAACAGCGCGAGGAACGAGTTGAACGCGCCGTCCCGGTTGAACATGTTGACCCAGACGATGGCCAGCGCGACGCTGCCGCCGAGCAGGGACGGCAGGTAGAACAGCGCCCGGAACAGGCCCACCCCCCGCCACGCCCGGTTGAGCAGCAGCGCCACCCCGAGGGCTGCGGCCAGCTTCAGCGGTACGGCCACCAGGGCGAAGGTCACCGTCACCCGCACCGCGTGCCAGTACGACGGGTCGGCGGTGAACATCCGCTCGTAGTTGGCCAGCCCGACCCACTCCACCTCGGACAGCGGGGTGAGGATGTCGTAGTTGGTGAAGCTCAGCCAGAGCGAGAGCAGCATGGGGATCGCCGTGACGCCCATCAGTCCGATGAGCCAGGGCGAGAGGAATACGTAGCCCGCCAGACCTTCGGCGTGCCGGTCCGGCCGGGCGCCGTGGTGAGGGCCACGGGGCCGGCTCCTTTCGTCGTCCGTGGTGCGCCGGTCAGGCGATCGCGGACTTGCAGGCGGCGAGGAACTGCTCGGCGGCCTGTTCCGGGGTGGCCCGCTGGTACTGGACGTTCTCGGCGGCCTTGACCAGCTCGGACTTGACCTTGCTGTGTCCCTTGATGGGCACCTGTGGCGACTGGCCGAACTTCTGCGCCAGCTCGGACTCGACCTGGATGGACTGTTTCATGGCCGGGTCGGTCACCGTCTCGCTGACCGTGGCCCGCAGGTCCATGTTGGACGGCAGGCCCCGGTCGGTGCCGAGCAGCGCCACCGCCTCCGGGTCGTTGGCCAGGAAGTTGATCACGTCGACGGCGGTGTCCCGGTGCTTGCTGCCCTTGAACACCGACCAGTACATCGAGGCGCGGGCCCACTGGGCGCTCGGGTCGCCGGGGTAGGCCACCACCCCCAGCTCGTCCTTGGTGTTCTTCTTCAGGTCCGGCATCTGGTTGACCCAGACCCAGGAGGTGGCGGCCTTGCCGGTGACCACGAGCTGCTTGGTCACGTCGCTGGCGTTGCCCTCGTGGATCACGTCGGGGGTGGGGGTAGCCCCCCGGTCCCGGGCGCCCTTCCACAGGGTGAACCACTTCGTCACGTCCTCGGCGGTGAAGCCGAGGTCCTTGCCGTTGTAGAGGTCCTTGCCCTGCTGGCGCAGCCAGACCCAGAACGCCTTGTAGTCGGCGCTCGGGTCCTGGGTGCCGGGGATCTTGGTCTTCTTGGCCACCTGCTCGGCCCAGGCGATGTGCTCCTCCCAGCTCTGGCCGGTGGTCGGCTCGGGCAGGCCGTTGCTGGTCAGCAGGGTCTTGTTGTAGACCAGCCCCTGGGTGTTCTCGCCGGAGGCCACCCCGGCCAGCTTGCCGTCGACGACGCCGTACTCCAGCAGGCTCTTGGGGAACTTCGACACGTCGAGCTTGCCGGAGTCCTGGTAGCTCTTGAGGTCGAGCACGGTGCTGCGGCCGGCGTACTCGGCCAGGTAGTTGTCGTCGATCTGGAACAGGTCCGGCGGGTTGCCTCCGGCGGTGAGGGTGGCCAGCTTGTCGAAGTAGCCCTGGTTGGCCTGCCAGGTCTTCTCGAACGTCACGTTCGGGTGCTTCTTGGTGTAGAGGGCGAGGGCGTCCTCGGTGAGCTTGGCGCGCGCCTCACCGCCCCACCAGAAGACGGAGAGTTTGACCTGCCCGTCGTCACCGGCGGAGTCGTCGCCGCCGCAGGCCGCCGCGCCGAACATCAGCGGCACGGCGACGGCGGTGGCGACCACGCCGCGCAGGAATCGACGACGGGGCACGGGGGTACGGTGGTGCGGTTCGGCCGGCGTGCCGGCGGTGGGGGACGTTGCGGGGTGCATGCGCTCACTCCTCGGGTTAGGAGGCGACGACGCCACCGGTGGTCACGGTCGGGCCGCCCGGGTCCGCAAGGCGATGCGGACCCGGGCCATCCGGATCGGAACCGGGACGGGATCGACCGGGTACGGGTCCGGTCGAGTCGCGAATGACCAGTTCGGTCTGGAGCATTACCTGTGCGGTGGTACGACGGTCACCGACGGCCGCTGCCCGTCCCGCGCCGCGCGGGCGCGGGTCGGAGTCGTGTTGCAGCAGCATGTCGACGGCCGTCCGGCCGGCGGCCGCGGTTGGCGTGGCCACCGTCGTCAACTTGGGGCGGGTGAGTCGGCTCAGCGCGATGTCGTCGACGCCGACCACGCTGACGTCCTGCGGCACCCGGATACCGAGGTGGTCGAGCCCCTCGATCAGCCCGATCGCCATCAGGTCGTTGTAGGCGAGCACGGCGGTGACGCCGCTGTCGCGTACCTGGGCGGCCAGTTCGCCGCCGCCGGTCTCGGTGGGCGGGTTGGGCCCGAGCACGGTCAGCTCGGCCCCGCCGGAGCGGGCGGCGGCGCCGGCCGCCCGACGCATCTGCTGGTTGGTCCAGGAGCCGCGCGGCCCGCCGAGCAGGGCGAGCCGCCGGTGGCCGAGGCCGAGCAGGTGCTCGATCGCGGCGCGCGCCCCCTGACCGACGTCCATCATCACGCAGGGCAGGCCGGTGACCTGCCGGTTTATCACCACCACCGGCACCTCCCGGCTGACCTGCTCGATCAGGCCGTTGCTCATCCGGGGGCTGCACAGCAGCACCCCGTCGACCTGCTTGGCCAGCGCGTGGACCAGTTCCTCCTCGGCGGCCGGGTCCTCGTTGGTGTCGGCCACGAAGACGTGGTAGTCGCGGTGCCGGGCCTGCCCCTCGGCCGCCTTGATCAGTGGCGGGAAGAACGGGTTGGCGATGTCGGCGATGATCAGGCCGATGTTGTGGGTACGGCCGGTGATCAGGGCGCGGGCGGCCCGGTTGGGTCGGTAGCCGAGGTCCTCGGCGCAGGCCAGCACCCGGCCCCGGGTCTCCGGGTTGACCAGGTGCGGCGCCGAGAAGGTGCGGGACACCGTGGAGATGTGCACGCCCGAGGCCCGCGCGACGTCGCGGATGGTGGCTGGCACGGGCGGCCCTCTCGTCGATGGTGTGGTCGGGGTCACGTGGGTGCCGCCAATTAATGCAAACGGTTGCTCCACTGTCAACGGGCGATTGTTGCAGGTCGATTGCGGGGGCGCTCCTGCCATGCCCCCTTAAGCGCATGAACCGGGATCTATGCCACGGGATTGGCATCGATCGTTGACGTGCTCTTCACCGACGTGGTTTCTTCACTGCAAACCTTTGCAGCCACGGGAGGTCCACGGATGTCACCACCAGCCACGCCGCGTCGACGGCACGCCCTCGTCGGCACCGGGGCGCGGGCGGAGATGTTCGTCCGGGCCCTGGTCACCGCGCACGCCGACACCGCCGAGCTGGTCGCCTTCGCCGACGTCAACCAGACCCGGATGGACGCCCACAACCGGTGGCTGACCGAGCTGGGCCATCCGGCCGTGCCGACGTACCCGGCCGCCGACTTCACCGCCATGCTCGCCAAGGAACGGGTCGACGTGGTGCTGGTGACCAGCGTCGACGTCACCCACGACGAGTACATAGTGGCGGCCCTGCGGGCCGGCTGCGACGTGGTCACCGAGAAACCGATGACCGTCGACGCGGCCCGCTGCCGGCGCATCCTCGACGCGGTCGCCGAGACCGGCCGGCAGGTCACCGTCGCCTTCAACTACCGCTACAACCCGTTGCACGAGCAGGTCAGGAGGCTGCTCGCCGACGGCGCGGTCGGCGAGATCGGCTCGGTGCACTTCGAGTGGCTGCTCGACGTGCGGCACGGCGCGGACTACTTCCGCCGCTGGCACCGGGACAAGGCCAGCTCCGGCGGGCTGATGGTGCACAAGGCCAGCCACCACTTCGACCTGGTCAACTGGTGGCTCGACGCCACCCCGGTCGAGGTGTACGCCGCCGGCCGGCTGTTCTTCTACGGCGACACGGGCCGCCGGCACGGCTACGCCCGCGACTACGACCGGGCGCACGACTCCCCCGCCGCCGCCGACGACCCGTTCGCCCTGCGGCTGGCCGACCATCCCCGGCTGCGTGAGCTGTACCTCGACGCCGAGGGCGAGGACGGCTACCGGCGCGACCGCAACGTCTTCGCCCCCGGGGTGAGCATCGAGGACGACATGGCGGTGCTGGCCCGCTACTCCACCGGCGCGACGATGACCTACCACCTCACCGCCTACGCCCCCTGGGAGGGCTACCGGGTGATGGTCAACGGCAGCCGGGGCCGGCTGGAACTGGAGGTGACCGAGAGCGACTTCGTCAGCCCGGCCGCCGCCGGGGCGCTCAAAGGGGCCGCCCTGCACGGCGACGAGGCCGCCGCCGAACACGGCGCGGCCACCCTCACCCTGCGTCCGTTCTGGGCCCCGCCCACCCGGATACCGGTCGAGGGCTACACCCGGCAGGGCCACGGCGGCGCGGACGTCCGGATGACCCGGGTGATCTTCGGCGGCGAACCGGACCCGCTGGGCCGGGCCGCCACCGCCCGTGACGGGGCGCTGGCCCTGCTCACCGGGCTGGCCGCCAACCGGTCCTTCGACACCGGCGAACCGGTCCGCGTCGCCGACCTGCTCACCCTGCCCTGACCGGCGGCCGGCCACCCGCCGTCCCCGCGCCCGCCCCGAACCGCCGACCCTCCGCCCGTACCCGAGGAGTCCCCCGACGTGCCGACCTCTCCCGACCTGCTCCTGCCGACCGACCCGGGCGTCCGGGCCATCGCCCGCGAGCTGTACGCCCTCGCCGGCCCGCAGCCGATCATCTCGCCGCACGGGCACGTCGACCCGGCGCTGCTGGCCGAGGACCGGCCCTTCCCGGACCCGGCCCGGCTGCTCATCGTGCCCGACCACTACCTCACCCGGATGCTGCTCAGCCAGGGGGTGCCCCCGGCCACGCTGGGGGTGCCCAGCGTCGACGGCAGCCCGGTGGAGACCGACGGCCGGACCATCTGGCGACGCTTCGCCGACCACTGGCACCTGTTCCGGGGCACCCCGTCGCGGCTGTGGCTGGAACGCACCTTCAGCGAGGTGTTCGGGGTGGACACCGCGCTGACCCCGGCCACCGCCGACGCCGTCTACGACGAGTTGGCCGCCCGGCTGGCCGAGCCGGAGTTCCGGCCCCGGGCACTGTTCACCCGGTTCCGCATCGAGGTGCTCGCCACCACCGAGTCCCCGCTGGACGACCTCGCCGCGCACGCCAAGCTCGCCGCCGACGGCTGGGGCGGGCCGGGCGGCCGGGTGGTCACCACGTTCCGCCCGGACAACGTCGTCGACATGGAGTTCGACGGCTGGGCCGACAACGTGGCCCGGCTCGGCGAGGTGGCCGGCGTCGACACCGGCACCTACGCCGGCTACCTGGACGCGCTGCGGGTCCGCCGGGCGGCGTTCGTCGCGGCCGGCGCGACCTCCTCCGACCACGGCCATCCCACCGCCCGGACGCTGGCGCTCGACGCCGACGAGGCGGCGCGGCTCTACGACCGGGGCCGGCGCGGGCTGGCCGACGCCGCCGACGCCGAGGCGTTCCGGGCGCACATGCTGGTGGAGTTCGCCCGGATGTCGCTCGACGACGGGCTGGTGCTGCAACTGCACCCCGGCGCGGTGCGCAACCACAACCGCCGGCTGTACGCCACCCACGGCCGCGACGTCGGCGGGGACGTCCCGCACGCCACCGAGTACGTGCACGCGCTGGCCCCGCTGCTCGACGCGTACGGCAACGACCCGCGGCTGCGGGTGGTGCTCTACACCCTCGACGAGTACACCTTCACCCGGGAGCTGGCCCCGCTGGCCGGCGGCTACGCCGCGCTCTACCTCGGCGCGCCCTGGTGGTTCCTGGACTCCCCGGAGGTGCTGCGCCGGTTCCGGGAGGCGGTCACCGAGTCCGCCGGGTTCTACAACACCGCCGGGTTCGTCGACGACACCCGCGCGTTCTGCTCCATCCCGGTCCGCCACGACGTGGCCCGCCGGATCGACGCCGGGTTCCTGGCCCGCCTCGTCGCCGAGCACCGGCTGACCGAGGACGAGGCCGCCGAGACGGTTGTCGACCTGGCGTACCGGCTGCCCAAGAAGGTCTTCAAGTTCGGGGGGTCCGCATGAGCACCACGATCACCGACGTCGACGTGCACGACGTCCGGTTCCCCACCGCGGCGGCCGGCGACGGCTCCGACGCGATCAACCGGGGTGACTACTCGGCCAGCTACGTCGAGCTGCGCACCGACGGCGGCCCGACGGGCGCCGGGTTCACCTTCACCAACGGCCGGGGCAACGAGATCACCTGCGCCGCGATCGAGGCCCTCGCCCACCACGTCCGGGGCCGCACCGTGGAGGAGATCGCCGCCGAGCCGGTGGCGTTCTGGCGGTCCCTCACCGCCGACGTGCAGCTGCGCTGGCTGGGGCCGGAGAAGGGGGTCATCCACATGGCCTCCGGCGCGCTGGTCAACGCGGTCTGGGACCTGCGGGCCAAGCTGGCCGGCAAACCGATGTGGCGCTACCTCGCCGAGCTGCCCACCAACGAACTGGTCGCCAACGTCGACTTCCACCACATCACCGACGCGCTCACCCCCGACGAGGCCGCCACCCTCCTGGACAAGGGGCTGGCCGGGGCGGCCGAGCGGCTCGCCGTGCTGGAACAGGACGGTTTCCCGTCGTACACCACGTCGGTGGGGTGGTTGGGGTACCCGGACGACAAGGTGCGGGCGCTGACCCGCGAGGCGTACGCCCAGGGGTGGCGGGCGATGAAGATGAAGGTCGGCGGCCCGCCCGCCGACGACCTGCGCCGGGCCCGGATCATCCGGGCCGAGATCGGCCCGGACGCGCTGCTGATGATGGACGCCAACCAGGTGTGGGACGTCGACGAGGCGATCACCAACATGACCGCGCTGGCCGAGGTCGACCCGTACTGGATCGAGGAGCCGACGCACGCCGACGACATCCTCGGCCACGCCCGGATCGCCCGCGCGGTGACCGGGCTGACCGACGGCCGGTGCCGGGTCGCCACCGGCGAGGTCGCCGCCAACCGGGTCATCTTCAAGCAGCTGCTCCAGGCCGAGGCGATCGGGGTGATGCAGATCGACGCCTGCCGGGTCGCCGGGGTCAACGAGGTGCTGGCCGAGATCCTGCTCGCGGCGAAGTTCGGGGTGCCGGTCTGCCCGCACGCCGGCGGCGTCGGCCTCTGCGAGTACGTGCAGCACCTGGCGATCTTCGACTACCTGCGGGTCGGCGCCAGCCTGGACGGGCGGATGGTCGAGTACGTCGACCACCTGCACGAGCACTTCGTCGACCCGGTCCGCACCCGGGGCGGCCGGTACCTGCTGCCCACCGCCCCCGGCTACAGCGCCACCATGCGCCCCGAGTCGATCGCGCGGTTCCGGTTCCCGGACGGCCCGGTGTGGCGGTGAACGGGGGCACCGACCGGCTGGGCCTGGCCACCCTGCGCCGGCTGCCCGAGCAGAGCCGACCGCTGGTCCGGCCGGGCACCGTGCCGGCCGGCATCGTCCACCTCGGACTGGGCGCGTTCCACCGGGCCCACCAGGCGGTCTGCACCGAGACGGCGATCGGCGCGGCCGGCGGCGACTGGGGCATCGTCGGGGTCGCCCCGCGCAGCACCACGCTGGTCGAGGCCCTCGCGGCACAGGACGCGCTGTTCAGCGTCACCACGCTGGCCGCCGACCGGTCGGCGACCCGGGTGGTCGGCGCGCTGGCCGGGGTCCGGCACGCCGCCAGCGACCCGGCGGCGGTGGTCGCGCTGCTCGCCGACCCGGCGATCCGGGTGGTGACGCTGACGGTGACCGAGAAGGCGTACCGGCTCGACCCGGTCTCCGGGGCGTTGCGCAGCGACGACGAGCTGACCCTCGACCTGACCACCGACCGGCCCCCGGTCACCGTGCCCGGACTGCTGGTCCGTGGGCTGCTCGCCCGCGCCGCCGCCCAGGCGGGGCCGATCGCGCTGGTCAGCTGCGACAACCTGCCGTCCAACGGGCGTCGGCTGCGCGGCCTGGTCCGGCAGTCGCTGGCGCTGGCCGGGGTGCCGGACGCCGTCCAGGACGCCCTCGCCGGGCAGGTGAGCTTCCCCGGCACGATGGTGGACCGGATCGTCCCGGCCAGCACCGGCGAGACGCTGGCGAACGCCCGCGCCGCGCTGGGGGTGACCGACCTGGCGGCGGTGGCCGCCGAGCCGTACCTCCAGTGGGTCATCGAGGACGACTTCCCCGGCGGCCGGCCCCGGTGGGAGCAGGCCGGCGCGGTGCTGACCACCGACGCCGGCCCGTGGGAGCGGCTGAAGCTGCGCGGCCTCAACGGCGTCCACTCGGCGGTGGCCTACCTGGGGGCGGTGGCCGGCCGCGAGACGATCGCGGACACGCTGGCGCTGCCCGGCCTGATCGACGTGCTGCGCCGGTTCGTCGCCGACGACGTGGCCGAGAGCTTCACCCCACCCGAGGGGACGACGGTCACCGGGTACGGCGACGAGGCGCTGGCCCGGTTCGCCAACCCGGCGATCCGGCACCGCACCCTCCAGGTGGCGATGGACGGGTCGCAGAAGCTGCCGCAGCGGGTCCTGCACACCGCCGTCGACCTGCGCGCGCAGGGCCGTCCGGCGTACTGGTCGGCGCTGGTCGTGGCGGCCTGGCTGCGGTTCCTCGACGGGCGGGCCGACGACGGCACGGCGCTGCCGCTGGACGACCCGCTGGCCGACCGGATCACCGCCGTGCTCGCCGCCGCCGACGGCACCGCCGACGGCGCGGTCGGGGCGGTGTTCGCCCTGTCCGAGGTGTTCCCGGCCGCGCTCGCCGAGGACGACGGGTTCCGCACCGACGTGGCCGGCTGGCTGGGCGCGCTGCGGAGCCACGGGGTGGCGGCGGTCCTGGCCGGTGCGGCGTGACGGGCCCGGTGCCGCCGACCGCCGCCACCCCGTGGCTCCGCAGCGCGC
>NZ_JACGMO010000177.1:0-10820 GCF_015354745.1 Micromonospora sp. S-DT3-3-22 | reverse complement strand
CGGCCCGCGCGGCGTCGCCCCACCCGGACGGCGACCCCGCGGCACGCCGCGACCCGCGCTGGGTCAGGCCCGCGCTGGCGGTGCTGCTGCTCGGCACCGGCCTGCTCTACCTGTGGGGCCTGGGGGAGTCCGGCTGGGCGAACTCGTTCTACTCGGCGGCGGTGCAGGCCGGCTCCGAGAGCTGGAAGGCGTTCTTCTACGGCTCCTCCGACGCGGCCAACTCGATCACCGTCGACAAGACGCCGGCCGCGCTGTGGCTGATGGCCCTGTCGGTACGGATCTTCGGGCTGAACAGCTGGGCGATCCTGGTGCCGCAGGCGCTGCTCGGCGTCGCCTCGGTCGGCGTCCTGTACGCCACCGTCCGCCGCTGGTACGGCCCGGCCGCCGGCCTGATCGCCGGGACGGTCCTGGCGCTCACCCCGGTCGCCACCCTGATGTTCCGGTTCAACAACCCGGACGCACTGCTGGTCCTGCTGCTGGTGTGCGGCGCGTACGCCACCGTGCGGGCGGTGGAGACCGCCAGCACCCGGTGGATCGTGCTGGTCGGGGTGCTGGTCGGCTTCGGCTTCCTCACCAAGATGCTCCAGGCGTTCCTGGTGGTCCCGGTCTTCGCCGGGGTCTACCTGCTGGCCGCGCCGACCGGCTTCTGGCGACGGATCCGTCAGTTGCTGCTGGCCGGCCTGGGCCTGGTCGTCGCCGCCGGCTGGTGGGTGGCCACCGTGGAACTGGTCCCGGCCAGCGCCCGGCCGTACATCGGCGGTTCGCAGCAGAACAGCATCCTGGAGCTGACCCTCGGCTACAACGGGCTCGGCCGGATCACCGGCGACGAGGAGGGCAGCGTCGGTGGTGGTGCCCGGATGGGCGGCGGCGGTGGGCCGTTCTCCGGGCAGACCGGCTGGCTGCGGATGTTCGACACCGAGGTCGGCGGCCAGATCTCCTGGCTGCTGCCGGCCGCGCTGATCCTGCTCGTCGCCGGCCTGGTGCTGGCGGGCCGGGCGGCGCGCACCGACCGCCGTCGCGCCGGGTTGCTGCTGTGGGGCGGCTGGCTGCTGGTCACCGGGCTGATCTTCAGCTTCATGTCCGGCATCTTCCATGCCTACTACACGGTGGCCCTGGCGCCGGCGGTCGGCGCGCTGGTCGGCATCGGCACCGTCCTGCTCTGGCGGGAACGCCGGGCCGCCGCTGGACCCGTCACCCCGGTCACCGGTCCCGCGGTGCCCGCCGGGCCGATCGCCGCCCCGGGTGTCGACGCCGGGACGGCCCCCGGGGGCGCCCCCGCGACCGCGTCGGCGACCGGCGGTCGGCGGTCCCGGCGGTGGCAGGGGTGGTTCGCCACCGGCACCCTCGCCGGCACCCTGGCGGTGACCGCCTGGTGGTCGTGGCGGCTGCTGGGCCGTAGCTCCGACTTCCAGCCCTGGCTGCGGCCGGCCGTGCTGGTCGCCGGCCTCGCCGTGGCGGTGCTGATCCTGCTCACCCGGCGGCTGCCCCGGCGGCTGGTGCCGGTGGTGCTGGTGCTGGGCGCGTCGGCCGCGCTGGCCGGCCCGGCGGCGTACGCGGCGCAGACCGCCGGCACCCCGCACACCGGGTCCATCCCGAGCGCCGGCCCGAACGTGCAGGGTGGCTTCGGTCCGGGTCGTGGTGGGCCCGGCGGCCGGATGGGCAACGGCATGGAGTTCCCCGGTGGCGGCGGTTTCCCGGGTGGCGGCCGCTTCCCGGCCGGCAACGGGGACGGCGGCACCGGCCAGAACGGTCAGCCTCCCGGCTTCCCCGGCGGTACCGCCAACGGCGGCACGGGCCGGTTCCCCGGCTTCCCCGGCGGCACCGGTCAGAACGGCGGCACCGGTCAGAACGGCGGCACCGGCCAGGATGGTGGGCGTACCGGGGGTGGCCAGGGGCGGATGGCCGGCGGCATGGGCGGCCTGCTCGACTCCCGGGAGCCGAGCGCCGCGCTGAAGGCGCTGCTGACGGCCGACGCCGACGACTACACCTGGATGGCGGCGACCGTCGGCTCCAACAACGCCTCCGGCTACCAGCTCGCCACCGGCCGGCCGGTGATGGCGATCGGCGGCTTCAACGGCAGCGACCCGTCGCCCACGCTGGCCCGGTTCCAGGAGTACGTGGCCGCCGGGAAGATCCACTACTTCGTCGGCGGAGGCGGCTTCCGGGCCAACGGCGGCAGCTCCGCCTCCCAGGAGATCGCCACCTGGGTCGCCGAGAACTTCACCGCACAGACCGTGGACGGGGTCACCGTCTACGACCTGACCAGCGCCGGACAGGAGGCACAGGGATGACCACGATCGGTAGCCCCCGGCCCGCCGTCGAGACCCGGACCGGCACCCCGACCGCCGTGCTCGACGTGGTGGTGCCCGTCTACAACGAGGAGGCCGACCTCGGCCCCTGCGTACGCCGGCTGCACGAGCACCTCAGTGCGCACTTCCCGTACCCGTTCCGGATCACCGTGGCGGACAACGCCAGCGTCGACGGCACCCTCGCCGTGGCCGAGGCGCTCGCCGCCGAACTCCCGCACGTCGAGGTACGGCACCTGGACGCCAAGGGACGCGGCCGGGCGCTGCGGGCCGCCTGGTCGGCCTCGGACGCCCCGGTGCTGGCGTACATGGACGTGGACCTGTCGACCGACCTGGCCGCGTTGCTGCCGCTGGTCGCCCCGCTCATCTCCGGCCATTCGGACCTCGCCATCGGCACCCGGCTGGCCCGGACCTCCCGGGTGGTGCGGGGCGCCAAGCGGGAGGTGATCTCCCGGGCCTACAACCTGCTGCTGCGGGGCACCCTCGCCGCCCGGTTCTCCGACGCGCAGTGCGGGTTCAAGGCGATCCGCGCGGACGTGGCCCGGGAGTTGCTGCCGCTGGTGCAGGACACGGGTTGGTTCTTCGACACCGAACTGCTGGTGCTCGCCCAGCGCGCCGGACTGCGCATCCACGAGGTGCCGGTGGACTGGGTCGACGACCCGGACAGCCGGGTCGACATCGTGGCCACCGCCCTGGCCGACCTGCGCGGCATCGGCCGGCTGGGGCGGGCGCTGGTCACCGGGGCGTTGCCGCTGGCCGCGCTGCGCGCGCAGTGGGGACGGGCGCCGCTGGCCGCCGCACCGGCGCGGGTGCCGGCCGGACTGCCCGCACAGCTTGCCCGGTTCGCCCTGGTCGGCGTGGTCAGCACGGTGGCGTACCTGGTGCTGTTCGTGGCGACCCGGGGGATGCTCGGCGCGCAACCGGCGAACCTGCTGGCGCTGCTGGTGACGGCGGTGGGCAACACCGCGGCGAACCGCCGGCTCACCTTCGGCATCACCGGGCGGCGGGCGGCCGGCCGGCACCACCTGCAGGGGTTGCTCGCCTTCGCCCTCGGCCTCGCGTTGACCAGCGGCGCGCTCGCCGGCCTGCACGCGGTCAGCACCCCGTCCCGGCCGGTCGAACTGGCCGTGCTGGTGGTCGCGAACCTGGCCGCGACGGCGCTGCGGTTCCTGCTGCTGCGCCTGGCGATGCACCACCGCCGGGGCTGACGGGCCGGGCCGGCGCGTCGTCGCCCCCGGGCCCCGTACGGACGGCCACCCGGCACCCGGGCGGCGCGCGGGCCCGCAGGACCCGGGCATGCCTCGCCGCCGCCGGTGTCGTCGACCGGGGCTGATGCCGGTGGCCGGTCCGGCGTCAGTTCACCGGCGTGACCACCCGGGACACCTCCGGCAGCGCGACGGTACGCGCCACCGCTCCCGTGGCCCCGGGCGAGAAGTCGGCGGTGGTCGCCCGGACGACCAGTTCCGGGGCCAGCCGCACCGACGAGGTGCTGCCCGAGCCGAGCAGGGTGAGCAGGGCGTGCAGGGCCTGCGAGCCCATGTCCCGCAGCGGGGTACGGATCGAGGTGAGCGGCACCAGGAGCTGGGCGTCCACGTCGATGTCGTTGTAGCCGACCACCGCCACCTCCCGGCCGACCCGCAGGCCGTGGTCGCGTAGGGTGCCCATCGCCCCGATCGCGGCGAAGTCGTTGACCGCGAAGACCCCGTCGGGACGACCGGTGTCCAGCAGCCCGGCCATCGCCGAGGCCCCACCGGCGACGTCGAAGGTGGACGGTGCGACCCACCGGGGGTCGACCGGCACGCCCCGGGCCTTCGCCGCGGCGAGGAACCCTGCGACCCGGTCGGCGGCGGTGCTGGCGTGCCCGGGACCGGCGATCACCGCCAGCCGCCGGCAGCCCACGTCGATCAGGTGCTCGGCGGCGAGCCGACCACCGAGCCGGTCCCGGCCGGTCACCGACGGGAAACCCCGGGAGGCCCGGCTGACCAGCACGAACGGAACCCCGTCGGCGGCCAGTCGGGCCAGCATCGGATCGTTGCGGCGGGCGTCACCGATGATCAGCCCGTCCACCCGTTCCCCGATCAACCGTTGGATGCGCAGCGCCCGCGCCTCGTCGTCGTCCCAGCTGCTGCTGACCACCGCCTGGTAGCCGGCGGCGGCAGCGGCGGCGTCGATGCCCTCGAAGACGGTGGCCAGCACGATGTCGGTGATCCGGGGGACCAGCACGCCGATCACCCCGGTCTTGCCGCTGCGCAGGCTGGCCGCCCAACGGTCCCGGTGGAAGCCCAGTTCCCGGGCGGCGGCGACGATCCGGGCCGCGGTCGCCGGGGCGACCCGGACGTCGTCGCCGCGCAGCACCCGGGAAACCGTGGAGACGTGCACCCCGGTGTGGCTGGCGACGTCGCGCAGGGTCACCCGCTTGTTCACTGTGCCTCCCGTGCCGCGCCGGTATCCGTACCCGGCAACCTAGCTGAGATGACTGCCCCCGTTCACATCGAAGGTCATGCCGGTGACCGTGGCGCAGGAATCGGAGAGCAGGAACAGTACGATGTCGGCGATCTCCTCCGCCGAGGAGACCCGGCCCAGCGGCATCCGGGCCCGCAGCCCCGCCTTCTGCTCGGCGGTGAGCCGGTCGTGCATCGGGGTGGCGACCGGGCCGGGCGCGACGGCGTTGACCCGTACCGCCTGCGGTCCGAAGTCGACGGCCAGGTGCCGCATCAGGCCCAGCACCCCCGCCTTGGCCGCCGCGTACGCCGTGCCCGACAGCCGGGTGCCGCCGTCGCGGGCGTTGAGGCTGCTCATCAGCACCAGCGACCCGCCGCCCGCCGCCGCCATCCGGGGCACCACGGCCTGGGCGACGACGAACGCGGCGGTGAGGTTGTTGCGCAGGGTGCGGTCCCACTCGGCGAGGCTGGTCTGTTCGATGCCACCGGCACTGACCACCCCGGCCAGGTGGGCCACCCGGCGCGGGGTGCCGATCGCGTCGACGAACTCGCCCACCGCGACCGGGTCGGCGGCGTCCACGCCGGTGGAGACGTCCAGCACGTGCACCGTCTCGCCCCGGGCGCGGGCGGCGGCGACCACCGCCGCGCCGATGCCACTGGCCCCGCCGGTCACCAGCAGGCTCACGACGTACCGCCGAGGATCTCGTCGCGGGCCCGCCGGTAGGCGTCGGAGAGCAGCATCTCCGGCTGGGAGTAGACGACGAAGCGGACGCCCCGGTCGATCCAGCGGCGGGCCTCCTCGGCGGAGTAGGCCAGCATGCCGGCGACCCGGCCGGCGGCGACCACCCGGTCGACGAACGCGACCGCGTGCTTCTCCACCTCCGGATGGGTGGGCTGGTAGCCCAGGCCCAGCTTGACCGACAGGTCGGCCCGGCCGAGCATCAGCACGTCGAGGTCGGCGGCGAGGATGTCGTCCAGGTTGGCCAGTCCGGTGGGGGTCTCGACCAGGGCGACGACCGTGGTGTTCCGCCCGGCCCAGGTCAGGTAGCGGTCGAAGTCGCCCCGGGCGGTGCCGTGCCCGGCGGCCCGCGCCGCCGAGCACAGCGTCCGGTCACCGACCGGCGGGTAGTGGGTCAGCCGGGCCGCCTCGACGGCCTGTGCCCCGGTCTCCACCAGCGGCAGCACCACCCCACCGGCGCCGCTGTCCAGGGACCAGAGCAGGTCCTTCTCCTCGATCCGGCGCAGCCGGACGAGCGGGGTGGTCCCCGCCGAGCCGGCCGCCCGGACCATCGCCAGCACGCTCTGCTCGTCGGCCGCGGCGTGCTCGGTGTCGACGACCAGGAAGTCGTAGCCGAGGGCGCCGAGGATCTCGCCGATCGCCGGTTCCTGGAGCAGGGTCAGGCTGCCGAGGGCGACGCCACCGTCGCGCAGCACCTCGGCCAGCCGGCTCGGACGGGGAAACATCAGGACTCCAGCTTCTGGACGCTGCCGCAGTCGCGGTTGGCCGGCACCTCGCCGACGATCTTCAGGGCGGCGTCGACGACGGAACCGTCGTGCCACTCACCGACCTCCGGCAGCTTCTCGATGATCTTGTTGTCGAGCAGCCACTTGCCGTCCTCGGCGACCACCGTGGCGGTGTCCACCCGACCGTTCGGGTCCATGTACGGCCACTGGTCGGTGCCGTACAGCTTGGTGATCGTCTCCGCCGGCACCTTGGTCCGCTCGGCCACGATCTTGATGACGTCGTCCTTGTTGGCCGGGTCCTGGTAGTAGCGCACACCCTCCAGCCAGCCGGCCATCCACCGGGCCGCGACCTCGGGCCGCTTGCTGATGAAGTCCTGCGACATGGTGATCAGGCCCTGCTCCTGGTTCGGGGCCACCTCGTTCATCGCCAGCACCCGCTTGGCCTGCCCGTCGGTGATGAGCTGGTACGCCAGCGGCTGGACCACGAAGCCGGCGTCCACCGCACCGCTCTTGAGCGCGTTGGCCGTGTCCGGGTAGCTCAGGGTCACGATCTGCCCCAGGTCGGACTGCTTGAGCCCGACCTCACCCAGCGCCCGGTCCAGCCAGTACTCGGTGGTCGAACCCTTGGCCAGGATGGCGACCTTCTTACCCTTGAGGTCGGCCACGCTCTTGAGCCCGCCGTCAAAGGCCTGGGTCCGGGCCAGCAGGAGGTTGTCCGACGCGCACCGGTACTGCTGCCGGTCGGCCACCGCCCGCACCCGCAGCCCCTGGTTGACCGCGTTGAACAACGCGCCACCGGTGCCCGGGATGTTCACGTCCAGCTTGCCCTGACCCTGCACCGCGAGCCGGGAGTAGATGTCGGCGTTGCTGAACTCCACCTCGACCTGGTGCTTGCCGAAGAAGCCCTTCGCGTCGGCCACCATCATCGGGGCCAGCGAGAGGATCTCCAGCGAGTTGACCGTCACCTTGTCGGTGCCGCCGGAGCCCGTCGACTCCGCGTCGTCACCGCAGGCCGCGGTGCCGAGCAGCAGGCTCGCCCCCAACAGCGCGGCGATCACACCTTTTTGCTTGATTGTCGTGATCCGCTTGATTGTCATGATTGGCCCTCCGTCCAGCTGAAGAAGCGCCGCTGCACCCGCAGCGTCACCGTGGTGAGGAAAAAGCCCATCGCCGCGATCACCGCGAGCGTGGCGTACATGTTGTCGATCTGATAGATCTGCCAGTAACGCCAGGTCATCGACCCGACGCCGTCACTGGCGGCGAGGAACTCACCGGCGATCGTGCCCAGCAGGGCAAGCCCGGCGGCCAGCCGGATGCCGGCGAAGATGGACGGCAACGCGCCCGGCAGGACGATCTTCCAGAGGATCTGCTGCCGGCTCGCGCCCAGGTTGCGGGCCATCAGGATCAGCCGCTCGTCGACCTGGAGCACCCCCGACATCGCGTTCACCACCGCCGGGAAGAACGAGATGATGCCGGCGAGCACCACGATCGGCCGCCCGCCGGTGCCGAAGACGACCAGCAGCAGCGGCAGGATCGCCACCACCGGGATCGGGTACGTGATGGCGATCAGTGGATCGACCAGCACCCGCACCCACCGCGACCGTCCCATCGCGATGCCCAGCAGCGTCGCCGGGATCACGCCGAGCAGGAAACCGAGCAGGATGCGCTGGGCGGTGATCCCGATGTTCGGCAGCAGCTCCCCGGAGGAGAACAGGTCGACAAGCGCCTGCACACACTCCGACGGGGCCGGGAAGAAGGTCTTGTCGATCAGGCCGGCCATGCTGCCGCCCTGCCACAGCGCCAGCACCACGATCACCGGCACCATGCTGCCCAGCCCGCTGCTGAGCAGCTTGAACCCGCGACCCGGCGGGCGTTCCGCGCGGGGGTCCACCGCGTAGCGGACCACGGGTTCGTCGGCCGCCCGCTCCCGGGTCGGCACGGTCTGCTCGCTCATCGGTCCCCCTTCGCTTCCGCCCACTCGGCCGCCAGGGTGGCGTCCCGCAACTGCGCCCACAGGTGGCGCTTCAGCTCGGTGAAGCGCGGGTCCAACTCGACGTCGCGGGTACGCGGCCGGGGGAACGGCACCCGGATCTCCTCGACCACCCGGGTCGGTCGGGGCCCGAGCACGATGATCCGGTCCGCCAGCAGCAGCGCCTCCTCGATGCTGTGCGTGATGAACAGGACCGTCTTGCGGTGCCTCGACCAGACCTGGAGCAGCTCGTCCTGCAACAGGGTCCGGGTCTGGGCGTCCACCGCCGCGAACGGCTCGTCCATCAGCAGGACCTCGGGGTCGCTGGCCAGGGCCCGGGCGATCCCGGCCCGCTGGCGCATCCCGCCGGACAACTCGTGCGGCTTGTTGTCGGCGAACGCCTCGATGCCCATCATCGTCAGGTGCTCCCGGGCCACCTCCCGCCGCCTCGCGGCGGGCACCCCGCGCAGTTCCAGGCCGAACGCCACGTTGTCGGCGATGGAGCGCCACGGGATCAGCGCGTAGTCCTGCCAGACGATCGAGGTGAGCGGGCCGGCGGCGGTCCGCTCCCCGACGAACCGGATCTCCCCGTCGTCCGGCCGGCGCAGCCCGCCGAGCAGGCCGAGCAGCGTCGACTTGCCGCACCCGCTCGGCCCGATCACGCAGATGAACTCCTGCGCCTCGATCGTGGTGCTGAGGCTGCCGACCACCGACAGTCGGCTCCCGTCGGCCCGGGGATACCCCTTGGCCACATTGTCGATCTCGATGCGCATGGTCACTGCCCTCCGTGGGCCGGCAGGTCGGAGTAGTTGTGGTGCCACCAGTCGGCGATGTCGCGCCGCCGGGCGAACCAGACCCCGGGCAGGTCCTGCGCCCAGGCGATGAGGTCCCGCAGCGCGGAGGCCCGACCGGCCTGACCGATCAGCCGGGCGTGCAGCCCGATCGAGATCATCTTGGGGGAGGTCTCGCCCTCCTCCCACAGGTACTCGATGCCCCGCCGGCAGTTCTCGAAGAAGTCGGTCGGGTTGCCGTAGCCGGGGCTGAAGGCGAACCGGCCGTCGTTGTAGGTGTGGGTGTACGGCACCACCAGATGCCGCTGCCCCGCCACCTGCACCCAGTACGGCAGGTCGTCGTTGTAGGCGTTCGAGTCGTACCGGAAGCCGCCCTCCTCGACCAGCAGCCGACGGGTACGGTCCGACGGGGCGTACCGGGAGTACCAGCCGACCGGCCGTTCCCCGCACAGCTCGGTGATCGTCGCCACCGCCTGCCGGATCTCCGCGCGTTCCTCGTCCTCGGTCATCCCCGACGGCTCCCGCCAGCGCAGGCCGTGCGAGCAGATCTCGTGCCCGGCGTCGACGAACGCCTTGGTCAGCGGCCGGTTACGGGCCAGCGCCTCGGCGCAGCCGTACACGGTCACCGGGGTCTGCGTCCGGTCGAACAGCCGCAGCAGCCGCCACGCCCCGGCCCGGCTGCCGTACTCGTAGACCGACTCCTGGGACAGGTCCCGGTGCTCGGCGCTGGTCGGCGTGTAGGAGATCTCGCCGACCCACTCGTTGACGCTGTCGCCGTCGAGGAGGCTGTGTTCGGCGCCCTCCTCGTAGTTGAGGCACAGGCTCACCGCCACCCGGGCGCCACCGGGCCACTCGACGCGGGGCAGGTCCCCGCCGTAGCCGATGAAGTCCCGCTCGGTGCCGGGTTCGACTCTGATCACCATGTCGTCGTGTCCTTTCTGCCGGATGGGCCGGGCCCAGCGGGAACCGGCGGCGGGCCGCCGTCCGGATTCGGTGCCCCGCCGCGCACCAGCGCGGTGAGGTCTCGCAGTCGGGTCGCCCCGGGCGCGCGGGCCAGCCCGTGCAGCAGGTCGGCCGCCCCGGCCGGCACCCCCGGGGTACGCAGCAGCGCGGCGTCGACGGCGGCCAGGTCGTCGGCCGTCATCGGGTCCTCCCGGTCGCCGTGGTGGAACCGGGCCTGCCCGGTCAGCCGGGCGCCGCCGCGGGTCGTCACCTCCACCACCGCCGGTCGACCCGCCGGATATCCCTGGTCCAGCCCGGGGTCGTGGCGTACGGTCACCCGCTCGGCGAGCCGGGCGGCGCGGGCCCGGCGGTCGTCCGCCGGCCCGTCCGGGGCGCCCGGGTCGGCGCCGAGCAGCCCGCAGGCCACCACCCACGGGATGCTGAACTGGCGGGCCAGCCGCCCGACCGGACGACGCTCGGCGAGCAGGGCCGCCCCCGCGTAGGTGTGCACGGTCACCGCCGCCACCTCGTCGGCCGGCAGGTCCCGGGCCATCGCGCGGGCCACCGTCCACCCGGTCAGGGTGTGCGCGCACACCCCGACCGGCTTGAAGTACGCGTCGGGCAGCAGCGGTCGGGGCAGCAGCGCGGCGTCCACCGGCCGGCCGGTGTCGCCCTGGTGGACGGTCCGGCCGAGGTGGGGCAGCGCCGGGCCGGTGGCCGGGAACCCGGCGTCGGCGAGCCGGGCGACGGTCAGCCCGTTGGCGGTGCCGAGGGCGGGCAGCAGGTAGTGGGCGGCGTGGCCCCGCCGGGTGTCGGCCTCCGGCCCGGCCAGCGCCACGGTCAGCGCCAGGTTCACCGTCGTGGTCAACCCGGCGGCGTCCTGACCGGCGACGGTCCCGGCGGCGGC
>NZ_JACGMO010000176.1:0-10970 GCF_015354745.1 Micromonospora sp. S-DT3-3-22 | reverse complement strand
CCGCCGGCACCGGCGCGCACGGGCCGGTGGTGACCGCCCCGGCGGCGTCCGCCGCACCGGCGGGTGCGACGACCGGCGACAGCAGCAGGGCGGCGATGACGGCGGCGGTACGTCCCCGAACTCTCACGCTGACGAAGGTAGTGACGCCCGGCCCGCCGGTCCGGCGATCCGGCGAATCCCACCCGCTGGGTGCGGCCGGGCCGCTAGCATGCCGCCCGGCCGGCGGGGCGGGACCGCCGGCCGGGCCCGTCGACGGCGGGTGCCCACGTCACCGGGCGGCCACGAAAGGTGTCGACGGTGGTGGATGGGGGTAGCGGAGGGTAGGCCCCGGTGAAGGAGGAGACCATGACCGACCCCCGTTACGCCCCGATCGGCCTCGCGGCCGGTGGTGACCTGGTCGACGTCGACGACGTCGACACCCGCCCCGTGGTGGGTGCGGACGACGCCCGCGCCGACGCCGTCCGCGCCGGCGCGGACGTGGACCTGTCCGACGCCACCCGCGACGGCGACGGCGTGCCGGTCGGTGCGGCCGACGCGGACGCCGACCGGACCCGGGTGGCAGGCGAGCAGGGCTGACCGTCGGGCGGGGGCGGGCAGCCGCCCCCGCCCGGACGCCCGGCCGGCCCGCCGACGGGCCGGCCGGCGTCGTTCAGTGGCCCCGGATGGCGCGGTGGATCTGCACCGGCAGGGCCGGGGTGCCGTCCACCGGCGCCGGGTCCTCGGGGGTGGGCGCGATGCCACCGGCGGCGATCTTGTCCAGGGTCTTCAGCCCGGCCGCGTCGATGCTGCCGAACACGGTGTAGTTGGGGCGCAGCGCCGAGTCCGACTGGACCAGGAAGAACTGGCTGCCGTTGGTGTCCGGCCCGGCGTTGGCCATGGCGAGCGTGCCCCGGGCGTAGAGCCGGCGCACCCCGGTGGGGTCGGTCGGCGCGGGCGGCAGGTCGGTGGGCAGCTCGTCGCGGTAGCGGTAGCCCGGCCCACCCTCACCGGTGCCGGACGGGTCGCCGCACTGGAGCACCTGCAACGTCGGGTAGGCGGTCAGCCGGTGGCAGGGCGTCCAGTCGTAGAACCGGTGCTTCGCCAGGTGCAGGAAGCTCTGCACGGTGCACGGTGCCTGTTCGCGGTCCAGGGTCAACCCGATCGGTCCCTGGCTGGTGCGCAGGGTGACCCGGACCGTGCCGTGGTCGGGCGTCCGGCGCGGGTCGGGCGGCAGCGGCACCGGCCGAGCCGGCGGTTCGTCGGGCGTGGACGTGTACGCGCACGGCCCCTTCGTGGTCCGGGCGGCGGTCGGCCCGGCGGGAGAACCGGCCGACGCCGGACCCGGGACCGTCGACCCGCGCCCGGAGCCGGCGGTGGCCGACCCGGCGGGCGGCCCGGACCGGGACGGATGGCAGGAGGCGTACGCCGAGGCGGCCCGGGACGTGCTGCGTGGCATGGTCGCCTCGACCCGGGACCCGATCGCCGGGGGCCGGCACAAGGTCTTCGGCCGCGCCGACCTGGCCGTGGTGCCGACCACCTCCACCATCGCCTCGCACCTGCCCCGCGCGGTCGGGCTGGGGCTGGCCGTGGAGCGGCTGCGCCGGATGGACACCGCCGGCCGGCGCGACGACCCGGACGGTCCGCCGCGCTCGCCGTGGCCCCGGGACGCCATCGTGGTCTGCTCGTTCGGCGACGCCTCGGTCAACCACGCCAGCGCCACCGCCGCCTTCAACACCGCCGGCTGGTACGACCACACCGGCCTGCGGATTCCGGTGCTCTTCGTCTGCGAGGACAACGGCCTGGGGATCAGCGTCCGGTCGCCGGAGGGCTGGGTGGAGCGGACCCTGCGGGCCCGGCCGGGGGTGCGGTACTTCACCGCCGACGGCACCGACCCGGTGGCCGTGCACGCGGTGGCCGCCGAGGCCGCCGGCTGGGTGCGCCGGCACCGTCGCCCGGCGGTGCTGCACCTGCGTACCGTGCGGTTGCTCGGCCACGCCGGTGCCGACGCCGAGCAGGCGTACCGCAGTACCGCCGAGATCGCCGCCGACGAGGCGCGCGACCCGGTGCTGGCCACCGCCCGGCTGCTCGTCGAGGCCGGGGTGGCCACCGGGGAGGAGTTGCTGGCCCGCTACGACGAGCGGGGCTGGCAGGTGCGGCGGACCGCCGAGGAGGTGCTCGACGAGCCGAAGCTGGCCGCCGTGGCCGAGGTGGTGGCCCCGCTGTCGCCCCGCCGGCCGTCGCGGGTCGCCGCCGCCGTGGCGCAGGCCGCCCAGCGGGCCGCCGGCCCGGACGCGACCGGCCGGGCGGAGGCGTTCGGCGGCAAGCCGCCGGAGCTGGCCGGCCCGCTGACCCTCGCGCAGAGCATCAACGCGGCCCTCGCCGACGGGATGCTCAGCCACCCGCAGCTGGCCGTGTTCGGCGAGGACGTCGCCGCCAAGGGCGGGGTGTACGGGGTGACCAAGGGGCTGCGGGAGCGGTTCGGGGCGGCCCGGGTCTTCGACACCCTGCTGGACGAGACGTCGGTGCTGGGGCTGGGGCTGGGTGCCGGGCTGGCCGGGATGCTGCCGGTGCCGGAGATCCAGTACCTGGCGTACCTGCACAACGCCGAGGACCAGTTGCGGGGCGAGGCAGCCACCCTGCAGTTCTTCTCGCAGGGGGCGTTCCGCAACCCGATGGTGGTGCGGGTGCCGGGGCTGGCGTACCAGGAGGGGTTCGGGGGGCACTTCCACAACGACAACTCGGTGGCCGTACTGCGGGACGTGCCCGGTCTGGTGGTCGCGGTGCCGGCGCGGCCGGACGACGCCGGCCCGCTGCTGCGGACCTGCCTCGCCGCCGCGGTGGTGGACGGCACGGTTTCGGTGTTCCTGGAGCCGATCGCGCTCTACCACACCCGGGACCTGTACGAGCCGGGTGACGGTGAGTGGTTGGGCGCCTACGCCGAGCCGTCCGCCTGGGCTGCCGGCCACGCGCCGATCGGCCGGGCCCGGGTGTACGGCGTCGGCTCCGCCGAGGACGTCACCATCGTCACGTTCGGTAACGGGGTGCGGATGTCGCTGCGGGCGGCGTCGACCCTGGCCGACGAGGGGATCGGCTGCCGGGTGGTGGACCTGCGGTGGCTGGCCCCGCTGCCGGTGGCGGACCTGATCCGGGAGGCGTCGGTGACCGGGCGGGTGCTGGTGGTGGACGAGACGCGGCGCTCCGGCGGGGTGGGGGAGGGCATACTCGCGGCGCTGGTCGACGCCGGATACGTGGGGGCGGCGCGGCGGGTGGCGGCAGTTGACTCGTTTGTACCATTAGGTCCGGCTGCCCGCCAGGTGCTGGTCTCCGAGGATGCCATTACCCAGGGTGCCCGTACGCTGCTGGCACGGTAAATTCCGTTCCACCCGGTGCGCCACTTGCGCGACGGACCACAACTGTGTGGACTCTGCCTGACGGCGTCACCGCGACGCCGCCGGGCAGGGACGAGATGAGGAGGCACGCGACAGTGAGCGCGACCGCTGGTCAGGCCGCCGACGGGGTACGTCTCCTGGCGGACCGGTTCGGGATCGAACCGGGCATGGTCGTCATGGAGATGGGGTACGACGAGGACGTCGACCAGGATCTCCGGGACGCCCTGACCGACCGCTGTGGAGAACTGGTCGACGAGGACACCGACGAGGTGGTCGACGCGGTGCTCGTCTGGTACCGCGACGGTGACGGTGACCTCTTCGAGCTTCTCGTCGACGCCCTCGGTCCGCTGGCCGACGCCGGAGTCGTGTGGCTGTTGACCCCGAAGGCCGGCCGGGACGGGCACGTCGAGCCGAGCGAGGTCGCCGAGTCGGCGCAGACCGCCGGGCTCCAGCAGACCTCGACCCTCAACGCCGGCAAGGACTGGAGCGGTGCCCGGCTCGTGCTGCGCCGCGGGTCCAAGGGCCGCAAGTAGGCCGCACCCAACTGAGCAATCCCGCACCCGGGGCGTCGCTCCCGGGTGTGGCAGGCTGGACCCACCTCAGACTCGACCCAAGGAGTTCGCATGCCGATCGAGGTTGGTGCCGAGGCACCCGACTTCCTGCTGAAGGACCAGAACAACCAGGAGGTACGGCTCTCGGACTACCGGGGCAACCGCACCGTGCTGCTGGTCTTCTACCCGCTCGCCTTCACCGGCATCTGCCAGGGTGAGCTGTGCGAGGTGCGGGACAACCTCAACGACTACGTCAACGACGACGTGCAGGTGCTCACCGTGAGCGTCGACTCGATCTACGCCCACAAGATCTGGGCCGAGAAGGAGGGCTACCAGTTCCCGCTGCTGGCCGACTTCTGGCCGCACGGGGCGGTCGCCCAGGCGTACGGCGTCTTCAACGACCTCGCCGGCATCGCCAACCGGGGCACCTTCGTCATCGACAAGGCCGGCATCGTCCGGTTCGCCGAGATGAACATGCCGGGTGAGGCGCGCGACCAGCAGGGCTGGCGCAAGGCCCTCGCCGACGCGGTCGCCGCCTGACCTGCGCCCCACCGCGCCCCGCCGCACCGGTCCACCGGCACGGCGGGGCACCGTGATCCACCGGGCACACCGTTGCGACGGGCCGGCGGCCGGCAGGTAAACTTGCCAGCCTCCGGCCCGCTCGTACGGGCGTTCCGGGCGCGTAGCTCAGTGGGAGAGCACTCGCCTTACAAGCGAGGGGTCGCAGGTTCGAAACCTGCCGCGCCCACACTCCGACCAGCAACGACAACGGCCGCCGATCATCGGCGGCCGGATCGTTGAGCCGATGGGACGCCTCCGGCAGGTCTGACGGAGGCGTCGCCGTGGCGGCTCCCGGCGGCCCGCATCCCGACGCCGGTCGGAGGAGACATCGTGAGCTACGCGCACGTCAACGGGCTGCGGCTCTGGTACGAGGAGCACGGCGACGGCCCACCGCTGGTGCTGCTGCACGGCGGCTACGGCGCGGCGGAGACGTTCGCCCCGATCCTGCCGGAACTCGCCCGGCGTCGCCGGGTCATCGCGGTGGACCTCCAGGGTCACGGCCGCACCGCCGACGTGGACCGTCCACTGCGCTACGAGTCGATGGCCGACGACGTCGCCGCGCTGCTGCGGCACCTCGACCTGCCCGGGGCGCAGCTGCTGGGCTACTCCCTCGGCGGCGGGGTGGCGCTGCGGACCGCCATCCAGCATCCGGACCTGGTACGCCGGCTGGTGCTGGTCTCCACCCCGTTCCGGCGGCAGGGGTGGTATCCCGAGGTGCTGGCCGCCCTGTCCGGCCAGGACGAGCGGGCCGGCGAGCGGATGCGCGGCACGCCCCCGCACCAGCTCTACACGCGGATCGCCCCCCGACCGCAGAACTGGCCGGTGCTCTGGGCCAAGACCGGTGACCTGCTACGCCGCGAGTACGACTGGACACCGCAGGTGGCGGCGCTGGCCGTACCGACCCTGCTGGTCTTCGCCGACGCGGACGCGATCCCGGTCGCCCACATGGCCGAGTTCTACGGGCTGCTCGGCGGCGGCCACCGCGACCCGGGTGGCGACGGCACCGCCCGCCCGACCTCCCGCCTCGCGGTCCTCCCCGGCCACACCCACCAGGACATCCCCACCACCCCCCTCCTACCCCACCTCGTTCTCCCCTTCCTCACCCACCAACTCCACTAACCCCGCCCTCTCCTCACTTTCCGCCCGCCCCTCGCCTCACTTTCCGCCCGCCCGCGTTGATCAAGAGGTTCGCGTCACGGCAACCGGCTGCCGTGACGCGAACCTCTTGATCAATCAGCGGTCTGCGGGTGGGAGAGGCGGTGGCGCAGCCAGGGCAGGAGAGCGTCGGCCTGGGCCTGCTGGAAAGCGCGGACGGTGGGAATGTTGGGCGGCGGCGGGCGGCGCGCGCTGTCGGTGAAGAAGCCGGCCAGCCCGGCGTAGAAACCGGTCAGGGTGGCCGGGTCGGCCCCGGCGGTGAGCGGCAGTCGACGCAACAGCGCCTCGGTGTCGTGCCCGCCGTGCAGCCGTACGTTGACCAGCAGCAGTGCCGTGTCCAGCCAGGCGGGGCCCCGGCAGGCCCACGGCCAGTCCACCACGGTGACCGTGCCGTCCGGACCGATCAGCAGGTTGTCGGCCCGCACGTCCAGATGGCACAGCGTGTCCCCGGTCAGCCCGGTCAGCCCCTGCTCGGCCGCCGCGCACAGCTCGTCCAGGTGCCCGGCGACCCACGGGTCGAGCCGGGGTGGCGGGTCGGCGGCGATCCGCCACCAGCCGGCGAAATCGTGGGCCAACCGTTCCGCGGCGGTCGGCGTGCCCGGCACCGGGTTCGGCGTGAGCGTCCCGGCCAGGACTTCCAGCGTACGCAGCGTCAAGTCGAGTTCGGCGTCCCGCCAGGGGGTGTACGGGTGCCGTCCGTCGACGTCGGTCAGCACGAGCGCCACCCAGTCCCCGTCGTCGTGACAACCGAGCAGCCGGGGCGTCGGCGCGGACGGGGGCAGGGCTGCGGTGTGCCGGGCCTCGGCGCGGTGCATCCGGGGACTGTCCGGGTTCTGTGCCGGGCTGACCGCCTTGACGAACGCCCGTCGACCACCGGCGGTCCGCACCCGGTCGGCGGTGCCCGGGGAGTACCCGCCGGGCTGGGAGACCGCCTCGACCACCCGGTCACCGATGATCCGTTCCACCGCCTGCCGGACATGCCCGGGCAGCTCATCCCACCCGATCCTGCCCCCACCCGCACGCACACCCGCCATCCCCCCACCCTGGCGAGCACCCCTCACCCCAAGCAACCCGATTACCCCACCCACCCCACGCCCGCGCCCCCGCGACGGCCGGCGCCCCTCCCGCCCCGCCCCGCCCCGGTGATCAAGAGCTTTACGTCAACAGCCCGCCCCGATCCGACGTGAATCTCTTGATCACCCATCCGCCCCCGTCGATGTCCCGGCGATCAAGAGCTTTGCGTCAGCGAGCCGGGTCGGCCTGACGTAAACCTCTTGATCACCCGCCCACCCCCACCGCTGTCCCCGGTGATCAAGAGGTTTGAGGCAGGAAGGGTGGGGCGGGTTGACGCAAACCTCTTGATCACCGGGGCGGGGCGGGGCGGGAGCGGCGGCGGGCGGGGGCGGGGCATGGGTGGGGTGGGAGGGGGAATGCGCGGGGGACGGTCCTGGGGAGGAGTGACGGATGAGGGGTCCCACCGGCTTGACCATCGGTGTGCTCGGCTCGTACGGCGGTCGGAACCTGGGGGACGAGGCGATCCTCACCGGCCTGCTGGCCGACCTGCGGGAGCAGGAGCCGAACGCGCGGATCATCGTGTTCTCCCGTAATCCGGCGCACACCGCGCTGGCCCATCCCGACGTCGAGGCGGTGCCCTGGGAGGGCGTCAGCCGGGTCGACTCGGCCGAGGTGCTCGGCCAGCTCGACCTGCTCATCCTCGGTGGCGGCGGCATCCTGTACGACAAGGAGGCCCGTCGCTACCTGCGGGTGGTCCGGGTCGCCCAGGAACGCGGCCTGCCCCTGCTGACGTACGCGGTGGGTGTCGGCCCGCTCAACGACGGGGTGGACACCGGCATGGTCCGGGAGACCCTGGCCGGGGCGACCGAGGTGACCGTCCGCGACCAGGAGTCCCGGATGGTGCTGGAGGAGGCCGGGCTGCTCAATCCGATCACCGTCACCGCCGATCCGGCATTCCTGCTGGAACCGGAGGACTTCCCCGCCCGGCTGCTGCGCGAGGAGGGGGTACCCGCCGGCAAACGGCTGGTCGGGCTGAGTGTCCGGGAGCCGGGGCGGGCGGCCGAACGGCTCGACGTCGACGGGTACCACCGGTTGCTCGCCCAGATCGGCGACTTCCTGGTGCAGCGGATCGACGCGCACGTGCTGTTCGTGCCGATGGAGCGCGACGACATCCGGCACTCGCACGGGGTGCTGTCCCACATGATCGCGGCCGACCGGGGGCGCATCCTGCACGGCGACTATTCGCCCCGGCAGGTGCTCGGCCTGATGAAGCACTTCGACCTGGCGGTCGGCATGCGGCTGCACTTCCTGATCTTCGCGGCGATGGTCGGCACCCCGTTCCTGCCCCTGCCGTACGCGGGGAAGGTCTTCGACCTGGCCCAGCGGCTCGGGGTGCCGGCGCTGCGCGGCGTGGAACGCGAGGTGGAGGGTCCGCTGCTGGCGGAGGTCGACCGGCTCTGGGACGAGCGGGAGTCCCGCCGCGAGGCCACCGCCCGCCGGGTCGCCGAGGTGTGCGACCAGGCCCGGGGCACCTCCCAGGTCACCCGCGCGGTGCTGGACGGCCTGCGCTCACGCACCCTGGCGCGGATGGCCGCCTGACCGGCGACCCCGACGAACCGAAGGCCCGGACCGCCCTCACACCGGCGGCCTGACGGTCGGGACCGCCTCCACCGGCGGCCCGAAGATCCGGGCCGCCACGACACCGAGATCCGTGTCCCAGGCCGCTACGGCCACCGGCGGCCTGACGGTCCGGGCCGCCACGACACCGGCGACCGGCACGACCAAGACCGGGAACCGGCGCGACCGGGAGCGGTGGTGCCGGCCGGGTCAGACGGCCGGGCCGCGCCAGCGGTAGCGCCACTGGTCGCCGGCGGACTCCAACTCGTAGATCTGGGCGTCGACGAGGCCCTGCGGGCCGAGGTGGTGGTGGGTCAGCGGCGGACGCTCGTTGCTGTCCAGCTCGACGTCGACCGCCTCGCCGTCAGCCGGGCCGTCCGCCAGGGGAATCCGTACCGTCGCAGCCATGCGCCCATCCTGCCAAGCCTGCCGCCCGACCGCAGGGTTTGCCGGGGACAGCGGGTTCGCCGGGGGGTGTCCCTATGGGTTTGGTCAAGCGGTGGCGGGGCTTGTGGGGCGTGGTTGGTAGGGGATTTTGTCGCGGAGCATGGCGTGGAGGACGTCGCAGCGGCGTCGGGCGAGGCAGATGAGGGCGGCGTTGTGGCGTTTGCCTTCGGCGCGTTTGCGGTCGTAGTAGGCCCTGCTGACGGGGTCGGCGAGGGCGGCGAACGCGGCGAGGAAGAAGGCTCGTTTGAGGTGTTTGTTGCCGCCCCTTGGTGGGTGTTCGCCGCGGATGCTGGTGCCGGATCGTCGGGTGACGGGGGCGAGTCCGGCGTAGGCGGCGAGGTGGCCGGGGGTGGGGAAGGCGGTGCCGTCGCCGACTTCGAGGAGGATCCGGGCTGCGGTCCTGACGCCGATGCCGGGCATCGAGGTCAGGACCGGGGCGAGAGGGTGCGCATCGAGCATCCTCTCGACCTCGCCTGCGACCTGGTCACGTTGGCGTAGGACGTCGCGGAGGCTGTCGGCCAGGCGGGGCAGGATCGTCTCGGCCGCTGTTGTGCCGGGGACGGTGACGGTCTGTTCGTCGAGGGCGGTCATGATCTGTTCGACGAGCCGGTCGCCGATGCGAGGGGCGTGGACGGTGGCGATCGAGGTCAATTTCCGGCGGCCGGCTTTGCGCATGCCGGCGGGTCCGCCGCAGCGCGACAGCAACTCCAGGACCGCCTTGTGGTGGACTTTCGGGCCGAGAACCCGTTCCAGAGCGGGGTGGATCTGCGTGAGCAAGCCACGGATCCGGTTGGACACGCGGGTGGCTTCGCCAGCGAGATCGTCGTCGAACCCGACCAGCACCTCCAGCTCCGCCAGTGCTTCGTCGCCGACATCGACGCTCCGCAGCGTGTGCGGCAAGGTGCGGGCCGCGTCGGCGATGACGTAGGCGTCCCGGGCGTCGGTCTTCGCCGCACCGGGATGCAGGTCGGCGATGCGGCGCATCGCCAAGCCGGGCAGGTAGGCCACCTCATGACCGCACGCTCGGGCGACCGCGACCGGCAGGGCGCCTATCGAGGCGGGCTGGTCGACCACCACCAGTACCGTGGCGGGCGAGCTTGTCGAACAGGTGCCGCAGCCGAGCCTCCGTGTTCGGCAACGCCGCGTCGTGCAGCCGCTTGCCGCCCGGCGCCAACCCGACCGCGTGATGACCTTCTTTACCGACGTCCAAACCGAGGTAGACGCCGTAGTCGCCGTTCACCCCACTCGCCTCCACGCATCGTTCCGTGGCCTCGGCCGCTGGTCTGGGCGTCGGACTGCCGGCAGCCACGTTACGAAGAGACCTACCCCAACACGGGTGGCCGTGTCCCTATCAGCGGTCCGCCGACGCCACCCGACCCGGCGACAACACCCCCCGGATCATGAGAACGACAGGGGCAGAAAGTCATACCGGGCCGGGCGACCGAGGAGTCCCCGGCTGGGGACGATCAAAAAGGTAACGGGCAGCGGGGACAAGGGGGGACAGCGGGACGGTACCGCCGCGGCTATCGTCCGTTGATGGCGGAAATCCGGATCGATCCGACGCTCGCGCCGGTACTGGCCCGAACCGGCGACGAGCGGGCGGTGCTCGACGCGTTCCTCGACTTCCACCGGGCGACGGTGCTGCGCAAGGCGCGGGGCCTGAGCGACGCCGAGGCGACCCGCCGGCTGGTGCCGTCGGCCACCACCCTGGCCGGCATCCTGCGCCATCTCGCCCTGGTCGAGCGGAACTGGTTCCCCTTCCTGCTCGATCCGACCCCCGGTGACGTCTTCCCGACCTCCGTGGAGGACGCGGCGGCCAGCTTCGCCCTGACCCGGGGGGAGACTCTCGACCAGCTCGCCGACACCTACGAGCGGGCCTGTGCCCGGTCCCGTGAGCTGGCCGCCCGGTTCCCGCTGGACCATGTCGTGCCGCAGCCGCAGCTCGGGGAGGTGTCGCTGCGCTGGATCATGGTGCACATGATCGAGGAGACCGCCCGGCACGCCGGGCACGCCGACATCCTCCGGGAGCTGACCGACGGCAGCACCGGCGCGCTCTGAGCCGCAGGGCGCGCGCCGGGAATCCGGTCTGGGCCGCAGGGCGCGCGCCGGGGACCCGGCCGACGTCCGGTGCCGTCAGGTGGGACGGGGGAGCAGACCGGGCGGGTACCGCATCCCGTCGTGCGTGCAGGCCGCCGCGGCGACCCGGGCGGCGTACCCGGCGGCCTGCGGCAGCGGCGTGCCCCGTAGCCGGGCGGCG
>NZ_JACGMO010000175.1:0-11241 GCF_015354745.1 Micromonospora sp. S-DT3-3-22 | reverse complement strand
GGCGGCCCGGCGCGGGGCAGGCCGTCGTCCGGGCTGGTCGCCCCCGCCGGCACGGCGACCTCGGCGGCCGTACCGTCCCGGGGCGGGGCGGTGCGGTGCCGGGTGGTCGCCACCCGGTAGCCGTCGCGGCCGGCACCCTTGGCCGCGTACAACGCCTCGTCGGCGGCGTCCAGCACCTCCGCGCCGGTGCTGGCGTGATCGGGATAGACGGCGATGCCGATGGAGACCGACACCGCGATCGTCGTCGGGACCCCCGCGTGACCGGCCACCACGACCGGGGTTTCCCGCACCGCCGCACCCAACCGCTCGGCCACGGTCGCCGCGCCCCGGGCGTCGGTCTCCGGCAGCAGCACCACGAACTCCTCGCCGCCCTGCCGGAAGGCGAGGTCCACCTCGCGGATCTCGCCGCGCACCCGGCGGGCGAACTCGGCGAGCACCGCGTCCCCGGCGGCGTGCCCGTAACTGTCGTTGACGGTCTTGAAGCGGTCCAGGTCGAGGACGAGGATGCTGAGCATCCGACCGAACCGGCTGGCCCGCTCCACCTCCCGACGCAACGACTCGCGCAGGTAGCGGTAGTTCCACAGCCCGGTCAACGGGTCGGTCAGCGACAGCCGCTGCGCCTCCTCGTGCACCCGGACGTTCTCCACCGCCACCGCCGTGTGCCCGGCGAAGGTACGCAGGGTGGCCAGGTCGTCGTCGTCGAACTCGTCGCCGCCCAGCCGGTCGTAGAGGACCAGCACGCCGACCGCAGGGTCCCGACCGGTGGCGTCCCCGCCGGGCGCGGTGAACGGCACCGCCACGTACGTCTCGCACCACGGTTCGCCGGGCGGCGTCGCCCCGGACGGCACCCGGCCCCGCTGCGGTTCCCCGGTGGCGGCGACCGCACCGACCACCCCCGCGCCCACCGGCACCCGCAGTTCCTCCGGCTCGGTGCCCGCCGGGCAGCGCCCGGCCAGCCCCTCGGCGCACTGCCCGACGAGTGTCGCCGTGTCGTCGCGCAGCAGCACCGCCCCGGCCCGCGCCCCGGTCGCCGCGATGGCGCTGTGCAGGATCACCCGCAGGATGCGTTGCAGGTCGTGGGTGCTGGCCAGGGTGTCCCCGAGCACTCCGAGATGCCCGCGCAACTGGTCCCGGCTGCTGGTCAGCGCGGTCACGTACCCGGCGGTCTCCCGGATCATCCGGTTGAACGCGGCGGCGAGCCGGCCGATCTCGTCCCGGCTGCGCACGGGCACCCGGGCGGTCAGGTCACCCCGGGCCACCCGGTCCACCGCCCCGGCCAGCTCCACCAGCGGCCGGGTGGTGACCCGGGCCAGCCGCCACGCGGTCAGCACGGCCAGCACGGCGGCCAGCAGCACCGCCCCGACCAGCGCCGCCGGCAGACCCGACGGCCGTTCACCGGCGACGGAGAGCAGCAGCGGCAGCGGCTGCCCGGGGGTCGGCCCGAGCCGCCGGACGTACCGGCCGTCGGGGGTCGTCGTGACCCGGTCGCCGTCGAGGCCACCGGCGGCGGCGAGCACCTCCTCGCGTACCCGACGGGTCTCGGTGGTGTGGGTGATCCGGTCGGGGCCGTCGGCGTCGTCGAGCAGGGTGACCGCGACGCCGGTCGCGGCGGCCAGCCGGGCCACGAACGCCGGGTCGACCACCTCGGCGGCGGCCACCGTGCCGAGCGGCGTGCCGGCCGGGTCACGCAGGTCCACCCGGGCGCTCAGCGCCCGCACCGGCCCGCCGGTCCGGGCCGTCCCCGTGCAGTCCTGCCAGGGGGTCGCCGGCCCACCCGGGGTGGCGTACGTGGTGCCGCCGGCCACGTCGGTGACCAGCACGCCGGCGGCCAGGCCCCGGCTGACCACCTGACCGGCCGCACCCGCCCGGGTCGCCGCGTCGGGGCGCAGGGCCACCGCGTCGGCGGCGGCCCGCAACTGCTGGCAGAGCGCGTCGATCGAGGTACGCACGGCGGACGCGGCCAGACCGAGGCGTTCGGTGGACCGGCTGCGGTCCACCGTCGACAGCGTGGTGCCGACGAACACCGCGCCGAGCAGCACCGGACCGAGCACCACCGTGAGGAAGGCCGCCGTCAACCGCCCGCGTAGCGTCAACGCTGTCCCCCCGGAAGTTCCAGGCCCGTTCCTGCGATGCTGACACAGAGCGACCGTATTGACAGCGTTGCGTCAGGAGTGTTGCGTGCCCGATTTTTCTGATGGAGCGGAAGCCGCCCACGCGGCCAAACGCGAGGCACGCGGCGCGCTGCTCGCCCGCCGTCGGGCGCTCACCGCGCCCCGACGGGCCGCCGCCGCGGCGCGCGTCCAGGCCGAACTGACCGCACTGGTACGCCGGCTGCGGCCGGCCCGGATGACCGGGTACGTGCCGGTCGGCTCCGAACCGGGCGGCCCCGACCTGCCCGACGTACTGCGGGCCGCCCTGCCCGCCGGGGCGGAACTGCTGCTGCCGGTGCTCCGCGACGACCTCGACCTGGACTGGGCCCCGTACGCCGGGCCGGGCACCCTGGTCGCCGCCGGCCGGGGCATGCGCGAGCCGGACGGTCCCCGGCGGGGCCGGACGGCGATCGTCGGGGCCACCCTGGTGGTGGTGCCCGCGGTGGCGGTGGACCGGCGCGGCCTCCGGCTGGGTCGGGGCGGCGGCTCCTACGACCGCGCCCTGGCCCGGGTGCCGGCGACCACCCTGACCGTGGCGCTGCTGCACGACGGCGAACTGCTCCCCGCGCTGCCCGCCCAGCCGCACGACCGGCCGGTGGGTGCCGTGCTCACCCCGTCGGACGGGTTGCTCACGCTTCCGCCGCCGGTGTCTGTCGATCATGTGGCGGGTTGACGGCGGGGGCCGGCTTGACGCCGCGGCGCGTTTGATGCTGCGGCGCGTTTGATGCTGCCGTCCGGTTGATGGTCTGGTCCGGTTGGTGTCGCGGCCTGCGGTGGGGTGCGGTCCGCGCCCGGCGGGCCCGGGGACGGGGACGCCCGGTGGACGGATCACGATCACGTCCGCTGGACGAACCCGGGTCCGATGACGCACCATTGGCACTCGAATACGTCGAGTGCCAACCGGCCGTGCCAGATCCGGAGGAGAACGTGCCCACGTACCAGTACGCCTGCACCGCGTGCGGCCACCAGCTCGAGGCGGTGCAGTCGTTCTCCGACGAGCCGCTGACCGAGTGCCCCGCGTGCGAGGGGCGGCTGCGCAAGGTCTTCAACTCGGTCGGGGTCGTGTTCAAGGGCTCCGGCTTCTACCGCACCGACTCCCGGGCCTCCGGCAGCGAGGGCAAGAGCGGCGCGGCGAAGCCGGCGAAGTCGGAGGGTTCCTCGTCCGGCGGAGACGCCTCCGGTTCCGGCTCGTCGTCCAGCTCGGGTTCGTCGTCCAGTTCGGGCGGCTCCTCAGGATCCGGATCCTCGGGGTCCGGCTCCTCGGCATCCGGGTCCTCGGGGTCCGGCTCGTCGTCCTCCAGCCCCACCAAGTCCCCCGCCACCAGCACCTCCTCCTGACCCCCTCCCTCCCCCGCCCCACCTCCGCGCCCCCTCGCCCCCGCCCCGCCAGCCCGGGTTGATCAAGAGATTCAGGTCAAGTGGATCTCTGCGGATGACGTAAACCTCTTGATCACCGGGCCTGACCCGGGGCAGTGGGCGGGTTGGGGGTGGGTCGGGTTTTCCACAGGGCGAGCCGTTGTCCACAGGCTGTGGACAACGGCTCGTGAGGGGTGTGGTTTCCGCCTAACCTGCTGAGCCGGGATGTCACCACGGCAGCCCGGCGGACAGCGGAGGTGGGTCATGGCGGCCAGGGGCGCGGACGGTGACGGCTCGCTACGACCGTTCCGCTGGCCGCGCCGGCCGGGTGGGGCGACCCTGCTGCGCGCAATACTGGTCGCCGTCCTGCTGGGGCTGGCGGTGATCGTCCTGGACGCCGGCCGGCCCGCCCCCACCACATCCCACCGGCGTACGGCTGCCGACGAGGTCGCCGTCCCGCATGGCCAGGACGGTGGCCGGTCCGCTCCAGCCAACCGTGATCGAGCCGCCGACGGGGATGCTCGGGCTGCGCTGCCACTGCCGAGCGGCTTCGTCGGAGTGCCCGTACGCCTGGCCGAGCCGGCCGCTCTCGCGGTCCTGCGCCCCGGCGCGCGGGTCGACCTGCTCGTGCTACCGGCGGGACGGAATGCCGGTGAGACGGTCCTGCTGGCCGCCGACGCGCTGGTGCTCGACGTGGTGGGTCGGGACGCTGTAGACGGCTCGTCCGCGCTCTACCTGGCGGTCCGGCCCGATCAGGCGCAACGCTCCGTCGGCCAGCCGGAGGGCAGCCGCTTCAGCGTCGTCATCCGGGGTTGATCCACTCGTCGGGGCCGATGTTGCGCTATCACCTACCCCGGATAGCGCAACATCGCCACCAATAAGTGGATCTTGCCAAAGACCGCGCCCGGCCGGATGGCCCCGGGGTGGTCAGCTCCAGTGCGGGGGGCGTTCGGCGAGCAACCAGTCGTCGTTGCCGCCCCGGCGCTCACCCCAGCCGAAGTCGGTGTCGTCGGTGGTCTGCTCGGGCAGCACCACGAAGTCGTCGCTGAGGTCGACCGTACGGTCGTCGTCGCCGGGCACGCCATGCCCGGCCGGGTCCTCGGGGCTCACGATCGGCAACACTACTCCGCGCCGGCGCCACCCCGGCGCACCACCGAAGGTGCTTCTCCGGCACCCGCCCGGACCGCAGCGGGCGGGATGCAGGCGACCGCACCGCCACCAGCGCGCGGGGGTGCACCGGTCGAAGATCGCCGCGTCGAACCGGCTGACTAGCTCGTCACGTTGGTAGCGTCGGACGGCGTGACGACGCCCAGCGGTGCCAGCCCCGAGGACGAGTACTGGCGACGCCCACCCAACCAGCCACCCACCCCCTCCCCCACCGGGCCGACACCCCCGGCGAGCGACGCGGGTACGGCGGAGGCAGGCTCCGCAGCCCGAGTGGGAGGAGCAACCGCCGAAGCCGGCCCGGGAGAGGAAACGGGAGCCGGGTCCAGAGCGGCGACGGACGCGGGGACCTCACCGGCCCCCTCGCCCTGGGCCAGCCCCGCCGACGGGTCGGCGACGGGTCTTCCGGCTCGGTCGTCCGCTCCACCACCGACCCAGCCCGCACCACCGCCCGGCCAGCCCGGTGCGGGGGCACCGTCCGACGCGGGACCCGGCACGGGGGCGTCCGGACCGGGAGCGGGCCCGGCGGTACCGGAAACGGGCGGGCCCCCACCGGGACCGGGCAGGCCGGTACCCGGATCGGGCAGGCCGGCACCGGGAACGGGCAGGCCGGGGTGGGCGGGCGCGGGGCAGGCGGGGACGGCTGGTTACGCCGGGCCGCCGCCGACCACGCCCCCACCGCCGGGCTGGCGTCCTCCCGTACACCTGGCGGCGACCCCGGCCCGTACCCTGCCGGCGCAGGACATGGAGGCGATGGACACCGCGGAGCAGCAGGCGCAACGGATCACCTGGAGCGTCGGCGCGGTGGTCGGGGTCGTGCTGCTGGTGCTGCTCTGCCTACTCTGCTCCCGGGCGCTGTTCTGACCGCTGCCGGACGGCAGGGCAAACCCGACGAGACCGCCGACGGACGAGACCCCGACCCCACCCGGGTCACCGGTCAGAAGGTGTTGCTCCACACCGAGGCGGCGCCGCTGTCCCCGGTGAGATAGACGTACACCAGGGCGAACACCGCCAGCACCACGGTGATCGCGGTCAGCACCCAGGTCGTCCAGGCGGGCAGGTCCGGGGTACGCACCCGGGTGCTGGTCACCGCCAGCAGCAGCAACGCCGCCACGGCCAGGCCGATGGTGAACCATTGCAGCGTCTCGCCGTACTCGGAATGCTCGTGGATCTTGGCGAGCAGTTCGGGCGAGTAGCCCTTCGCCCGCAGCGCCGCCTCGAACGCCTCCCCCGACTCGGTCGCCACCCAGGCGAGGACCGGGGTGACCACGGCCAGGATGGCCACCGCCCAGTCGAGGCGGGGCCGCCAGCGCGGCATCAGGCCGTACGCGCTGGCCAGCAGCGCGAGCAGTGGCACGAAGACCACCACGGCGTGGACCACCAGGACGTGACCTGGCAGACCGTTGATCTCCTTGAACACCGACACCTCCGAGCGTGGAATGCGGGTTGCGGCAGTCAGCGTACGTCGCGGCCTGCCCCGTAGGCGTACACGCGGCGTCGAACGTTCCGGTTCACCGCACGCCGCCGGCCACCCCGGCCCCCTCCCGACGGCGGGCGGCACGACGCCGGACGTGGCACTGTTGACTGGTGGACAGCGACGATCTCGGCCTCTTCGGTCCCGGTTCGGTCACCTGGAAGGTGCACGACGAGCCGATCCTGATCGTCGCCGGCCTGCGTTCCCTCTACCTCCAGACCCTGCACCCCCGGGCGATGGCCGGGGTGGCCCAGAACAGCAACTACCGGTCGGACGCCTGGGGGCGGCTGGTCCGCACCGGCACGTACATCGACACGGTGAACTACGGCACCACCGCCGAGGCCGAGCAGGCCGGCCGGCGGTTGCGGGCCCGGCACGCCCGGCTGCGCGCCACCGACCTGTTCACCGGGGAGCAGTTCCGGATCGACGAGCCGGACCTGCTGCGCTGGGTGCACGTCACCGAGGTCGAGTCGTTCGTGAGCACCGCCCGGCGGGCCGGTCTGTCGCTGACCGATACCGAGGTCGACGGGTACTACGCCGAGCAGCGGCGGGCCGCCGCGCTGGTGGGACTGGACCCGGCCGGGGTGCCGGGCAGCGCCGCCGAGGTGGCCGACTACTACCGGGCGGTCCGGCCCGAGCTGCGGATGACGAAGGAGGCGGCGGAGACGGCCCTGTTCCTGACCGCCCCGCCGATCCCGTGGAAGCTCAGCCGACCGGCCCGCCTGGGGCTGAGCCTGGGGCCGCCACGCTGGGCGTACTTCGGGGTGGCCGGCACGGCGCTCGCGCTGCTGCCGCCGTGGGCGCTGCGGCTCTACGGCGGCCTGGGGCTGCCCACCACCGCGCTGTCGGCCGACCTGAGCGTGCGGGCGCTGCGGCTGGCCCTGACGGCGCTGCCCCGCAACTGGCGGGAGAGCCCGATCCAGCAGGCGGCGAAGGACCGTGCCGCCCGCCTCACCGCCGCCGCCTGACCACCCCTGACGGGTCGCCCCGACGCGGGAGGCCGGTCAGTCGGTCACCGGAGCGGCGGGACGGTCGATCGCCGACCACGGCTCGCGGCCGGGGGTCTGCGCGCCGACCGGGCAGGCCCGGCGGTAGTCGCACCAGCCGCAGCGGGGCCCGGCGACGGCGGGGAACGCCTCGTCCGGGTCGGCCCCGTCGGTGACCGCCCGTTCGGCGGCCATGATGTCCCGGGCGGTGTCCTCGGCGCGGCTGAGCTGCCGGGCCAGCGACTCCTCGGTGTGGTCGTGCCCGGCGACGGTGCCGGTCGGCAGGTGGTGCAGCTCCACCCGCCGGCAGGGTCGACGGAACGTCCGCTCGGCGGCGTACGCGTAGAGGGCCAGCGCCTGCGAGCCGCGTGCGTCGTCGGCGTCCAGCCCGGTACGGCCGGTCTTGTAGTCGACGATGACCAGTTCGGGGCCGTCCGGGCCGGGGCGGGAGTCGATCCGGTCGGCCCGCCCGTTGAAGGCCAGCACGGCGGTCTTCACGGCGACCACCCGTTCCACGCCCAGCGGGTCGTCGCCGGGATCGAGGGTCGCGACGTAGCCCTCCAGCCAGCCCAGCGCCCGCTGGTAGGCCGCCCGTTCCTGCTCGTCGTCGCGGTAGCCCTCGCGGACCCAGGTGCCCTTGAGCAGGGCGGGCAACGCCTCGGGACGCCGCCGGTCGGCGGGCAGCGCATACCAGTTCTTCAGGGCGGTGTGCACGCTCGCGCCGAGCGAGTTGTGCGCCCACGGCGGGCCCTTCGGCGGGGCGGGCCGGTCCAGGTAGGCGTAGCGGTAGCGCCGGGGGCAGTCGGCGTACGCACCGAGTTTGCTGGGTGTGCAGGTGAAGAGCCGTTCGGGCATGCCGGCGAAGCCGAGTTGCTCGGGTTGGCCGGAGCGGGGCCGGGGGGTGCCGGCGGAAGAGGCTCGTCGCACCCCCGTGATCCTGCCAGCCCGGTACGACAGCCCGGCGGCGGCACGGCGGGCGGATCAGCCCATGTTCACGTACTGGGTGACGAAGGCCGCCACCGCGTCGGCGATGAGCTGCACGGCGATGGCGGCCAGCAGCAGGCCGGCGATCCGGGTCAGCACCTCGATGCCGCCCGGCCGGAGGATCTTGACGATGCCGCCGGAGAACCGCAGCACGACCCAGACCGCCAGCATCACCGCGACGATCGCGGCGGCGATCGCCGAGACCTGCCCGACGCCGTCGGCCTGCTGCACGAAGAGCATGGTCGCCACGATCGCGCCGGGACCGGCCAGCAGCGGGGTGCCCAGCGGCACCAGGGCGATGTTGGAGGTGACCTGCTGGCTGGGGTCGTCGGCCTTGCCGGTGAGCAGTTCCAGCGCCACCAGGATCAGCAGCAGCCCACCGGCGGCCTGCAACGCCGGCAGGTCGACGTGCAGATAGGCGAGGAGGGTCTGGCCGGCGACGGCGAAGACCACGATGACCCCGAGCGCCAACGCGACCGCCTGCCAGGCGGCCCGGTTGCGGTCACGGGCCGGCAGCGGGCCGGTCAGGGCGAGGAAGATCGGCATCATGCCCGGCGGGTCGACGATGACCAGCAGGGTCACGAAGACCTCACCGAAGAGCTTGAGATCCACCGGACGAGGGTAGCGGTGCCGCTGGCAGGCGAAACGCGGATCACCCGGAAGCGACGCCGGTCACTCCGGAGGCCGCCGCGACGATCCGCTCGTACGCCTCCACGGCGGTGGTGTGCGCGCCCAGCCGGACGGTCTTGTGGCTGCCGTGGAAGTCCGACGAGCCGGTGACCAGCAGGCCCAGGTCGGTGGCGAGCCGCCGGACGTGCGCCGCCTCGGCGGGCGTGTGGTCCTCGTGGTCGGCCTCCAGGCCGGCCAGCCCCGCGTCGGCCAGCTCGGCGATCAGCTCGTCGGGGACGATCCGCCCCCGCCGGCTGGCCCGGGGGTGGGCGAACACCGGCACGCCGCCGGCCGCCCGCACCAGGGCGACGGCCCGGAACACGTCGATGTCCTCCTTGGGCAGCCGGTACCGCTGCCCCAGCCACTCCCGGCCGAACGCCTCGGTGGTGGTGGCGACCAGGCCGGCCCGGATCAGCGCGGCGGCGATGTGCGGGCGGCCGACCGTGCCCCCGTCGGCGGCGGCCATGATCTCCGGCCAGCTCACGTCGATCCCGTCGGCGCGCAGCAGCTCGACGATCCGTTCCCCGCGCGCCTCGCGGGCCTGCCGTACCCGGGCCAGCTCGGCGACCAGCTCGGGGTGCTCCGGGTCGAACAGGTACGCCAGCAGGTGCAGCGGGAGCGCCGGTTCCGCACCCTGCCAGCGGCAGGACAGCTCCGCGCCCCGCACGAGGCTGAGCCCGGCCGGCAACGCGTCGGCCGCCGCTGCCCACCCGGCGGTGGTGTCGTGGTCGGTGATCGCCACCACGTCCAACCCGGCGTCGGCGGCGGCCCGGACCAGTTCGGCGGGGCCCAGCGTGCCGTCGCTGGCGGTGGAGTGGGCGTGCAGGTCGATCAACGGGCGCGCGGGCATGATCCCGACGCTACCCGGCGGGTCACCCCGGGTCGGTTCCGGTCACCAGCACCGGCCGGACGCCGTCACCGACCCCGGCGACCGGGGTCGAGGTGGCCGGCTGGCCCGCCAGCGCCTCGTCGGGGCGCAGCCGGACCAGTGCGCCGTTCCGGTCGACGTACGCCGCCGTCCGGGTGTCCGTCCAGGTCACCACGCCGTCGATCACCGGGCCGACGGTCCGCGACGGCGGGGCGGTGTCGGCCAGGTCGACCAGGACGGCGCCGTCGACCCCGGCGAGCCGGCCGTTGACCAGCAGCCAGCGCCCGTCGGGGGAGACCGCACCCCGACCGTCGGCGGCGGGCGTCGGCGCGCACCGGGTGGTGGTCGGGGTCAGGTCGGGGGCGAGCACGGCCAGGCAGCTCCGGGCCCCGGCGCGTACCCGGGCGACCAGCCGGCCGTCCGGCATGACCCCGTAGACGTCGAGGACGTCCGGGGCGACGGGCCCGGGTGACCCGCCCGGCGTCGGCCGCCACCACCGGTGTCCGCCTGCGGAACCGGCCCGCAGCAGCACCCGGTCGCCGACGAACCGGACCGGCACCGCGTCGGCGGGCGGGCCGGCCACGAGGGCGACGAGCTGACCGGCGACGATTCCGGCGGCGAAGAGCCGGCCGTCGTCACGCCAGGCCACCTGCCGGCCGTCGGGCGACAGGGCGATCTCGTCCGCCCCGGCGAGCAACGCCCGGGGCTCACCGCCGGCGGGCACCACCCAGAGAGTACGGCCGGCTGCGGTGACCGCCCCGGTCAGCAGCCAGCCACCGTGTTCGGGCAGCCGTTGCGCACGTTCGACCGGCCCGACGCCCAGGTCGTACCGCTGCCCGGCGACGGTGACCAGGGTGCCGGCGACGATCAGGTCGACCCCGCCGTCGGTCGACGGCTGCGGCGGGGCGGGTGCGACCGGCCCGGCGGACAGGCTGGCCACCCCGCGCGGGTCGCCGAGCACCACGGTCGGCGTGGTGGGGCGGTCCGCCTGGCCGCCGAGCTGGGTCATCCCCCCGGTGACCAGGGCGGTCGCCACGCCGGCCAGGGCGAGCCCGGCGACGGTACGCCGTCGCCGCGCCCGACGGGCCCGCCCGAGCGCCGTCCCGGCCGGGTCGACGGGCAGCCGGTGCGGCACGGCGACCCGCTGGGCGAGGGTCTCCCGGAGCGCCTGCTCCAGCGGCTCGTCGTGCGTCACGGCGAATGGACGCTCGGGGGCACCGGTCTGGTTGTCCGTCCGGGGTGAGGAGGGTTTCATCGGCTCTCCGCAGCGAGCGCGGTGGTCGGGTTCGGTCGGGTGCCCGCGCCGACCGGCTGGGCCGTCGCCGGGTCGGCGCCGGTCCCGGCGGGTGCCGCTCCCGGCGGGGAGGCCCCGGCCCGGGTGGGCGGCCCACCGGCGGGGGTGCGGGCGGGTGGCGGGCGGTCGGAGGCGGGCAGCGCCCCGGCGTGCTCCGCGGCGGGCGGCCTGGTCTCCGCCACCGGTGGACCGGCGCGTCGGGCGGCCCGCCGCCCCCCGCCGGCCGGGGTCCGGCCCGGCGCGGGTGTCGGGGTGCCGCCGGTGGCCCGGTCGGGCGACGGCGTACGGGCGGCGAG